>CAYNQA010000112.1:0-9422 GCA_964399225.1 uncultured Anaerolineaceae bacterium | reverse complement strand
ACACCGGCCTTGGCGGCGGCGCGCCGGATATCTCCGGCGCCGACGTGGAACTCTACGCGGACGGCACCTTCCAGGTCCGCAGTTCCGCGGCGGAGTTGGGGCAGGGACTCGTCACCGTGATGCGACTGATCGTTGCCGAGGAAATGGCGGTCGCGCCGGAGCAAGTCAGCGTGTTGGTCATGGACACCGACCTGACTCCCAACGGCGGCCCGACCACCGCCTCACGCCAGACCTTCGTCACCGGCAATGCCTCGCGTTATGCCGCCAAAACCTTACGTGACGAGATCGCCGCTTCGATGGCCGAGAAATTCGACGTGCGCCCGGAGCAGATCCGCTTTGAGAATGGCATCGTCCACGTCAATGGACATTCGCTTTCGTATGCGGACGTTTACAAGGAAATGACGGCTCTCGGACAACAACCGAAGGTTCGTTACGAATATGAAGCGCCCAAGACCCAACCTCTTGGAACAGGCGGCGACATGCACTTCGCATTCTCATTCGGTGTCCAAGCCGCGGAAGTGGAAGTGAACAAGCTGACCGGCGAAGTGCGCGTGCTGAAAGTCATCTCCGCCAATGACGTGGGCATGGCGGTCAATCCGCTCGGCCTGCAGGGACAAGTCGAGGGTGGCGTGATGATGGGTCTCGGCAACTGTCTCACCGAGGAGTTCATTGTCGAGAACGGCAACGTGGTCACTGATTATCTTGCCCGTTATCGTGTGCCGGGCATCATGCTCACGCCGGAGATCACATCGATCATCGTCGAGCATCCCGTTTCGTCCGGTCCGTTCGGCGCGAAGGGAGTGGGCGAGGTGTCCAGTATCCCGACTACGCCCGCGATTACGAACGCGATCTACAACGCGGTCGGCGTGCGAATTGATAAACTCCCGGTCGATCAGGAGATGATCGCACGCGAAATTTGGGAGCGGGAAGAAAAGAAGTAAACACGAAACAATAAAGAGGACTCCCGACAAGGAGTCCTCTTTATTGCATGGAACCAATCCTCCCCCGGCTTCGTTGACACCCAAAGCAGGACATCCCGGACGAAAGGTGCAACAGCCGTTATGGAACTCTCCCTCCCGCGTCCCGACCGCACGCAAAAATTCACCCTCGCCACCGACTATCAACGTTACTGTGCCCGCAAGCAAGTCAAACAACGCGCCCTCGGTATCTCCTGTTATTTTGGATACGCTCCATTTCTGTGGCTGCGGGGCATCGAGCACCAGCAAAACACCCACCTGTACAAACACTATCGCTACAGCCTGACCGTTTCGCTCCTGTTCTTTCTCATCCTCGTCGCCACCGCCATTACCGATGCGCTCGGATATTTTTACGCCACGCGGATACTGAATCCCGCGCCCGATCAATTCGACACCTTGGCCGTTTTCGTCGCCATCTTCGACTGGATCGGCAACATCATCTTCCTGACGTGGATCCTCACCTGGTTCATCGGCCTCGTCTCCGCCCTGCGCGGACGGACTCCCCACCTGCCGTTTTTCTCTTCGCTGACTCAAAACCCATTCTGGCTGAAGCTCTCGCTTACCTGGAGTTTCGCCTTCCGTGCCGGCCTGATCCTGCTCGTGTTTATCGCCGTGCATGGTAGCCTGCTCACCGCGCATCCCAACCCAACCCCGCAAGCCTACATCCTCTACACCACGGGCGGATATATCCCCACCGAGCAACTCTGGGCCAGTTACACGCCTCCGCGCTGGACCTTCAGCCTGTTCTTCTATCCGATCGTTGCCGCCGCCACGAATCATTTTGGCAAAGGGAGCGTGGTCATCGCGCCGCTGAACGAGACATCTTTCAAGGAAGCCATTCACAATGGCAAATTCCTCTTCGTCGCCTCACACGGCGGCAGAGATGCGGGAAGTTTCTCTTACGCATTCGATCCTTACGGCGGGATGCTCCCGTCCAACCTCCAGCCCGGCGACGCGGGCTCGCAACTCCGCTACGTCTACTTCGCCGCATGCTATGCGGGCTACCTCGAATCCGAGTGGCGGCAAGCTCTCGCTCCCGCCGAAGTTCAGACCTATGCCCGCATCTCTTACGTTGAGGAGCATTTCATTTGGGTCTGGCTCAAAGGCGCAAAGGTGATTCAAGATATGCAATAACGGATGGGGTAAAATCAAGCCGAGAAAGGTCACCATGAAAAAATTCCTCGGCTATCGTTGTTCGTTGTGCGGCACGGAGTACGCTCCCACAGAAGCGACTTACACCTGCCCCAAAGACGGCGGCAACCTCGACGTTCTCCTTGATTACAAATCCATCCGCAAGAAATTTCAGCCGGAAGACCTCACCAGCCGCAGGGATCCGTCGCTCTGGCGTTACCAGCCTCTGCTCCCGGTCAGCGAACCGGAGGGCGCCTCGACCCCCCTCCATGCGGCCGGCTGGACCCCGGTCTTTGCCCTGCCCCGCCTGGCGGAAAAACTTGGTCTCAAACACCTTTGGCTCAAAGACGAGTCGCGCAACCCATCAGCCTCCTTCAAGGACCGTGCTTCCGCCATCCTCGTGGCGCGCGCACAGGAGATCCAGGCCGAGGTTGTCGTGACCGCCTCCACAGGCAACGCGGGTGCCGCATTGGCGTGCATGTCCGCGGCGGTGGGGCAGAAGGCCATTATCTTTGCGCCCAAGTCTGCGCCGCCTGCCAAAGTGGCGCAGTTGCTCATCTTTGGCGCAAAAGTGATCCTCGTGGACGGCACCTACGATGATGCCTTCGACTTGACCATCAAAGCATCGCAGGAATTCGGCTGGTATTGCCGCAACACTGGCTACAATCCCTTTACCGCTGAAGGTAAGAAGACCGCCGCCTTTGAAATTTGGGAATGGTGGATGGATGCGCATCGCGATTGGCATAAAAAAGACAGCCCGCTCGATGCCCATCCGCCGCTGACCGTCTTCGTCTCAGTGGGGGATGGAAACATCATCTCGGGCATCCACAAAGGATTCAAAGACCTGCTCGCCCTCGGCTGGATTCCCAGCATGCCGCGCATCATCGGTGTGCAGGCCGAAGGGTCGGCGGCCATTGCAAACGCATTCCATGCCGACACCGAGGTCATCACTCCGGTCTCTGCAACCACCCTCGCCGACAGCATCTCCGTGGACCTGCCTCGCGATGGCGTACGCGCCGTCCGCGCGGCGAAGGAGACCAACGGCACGTACATCACAGTCTCGGATGCGGAGATCCTCTACGCCATTGCCAAGCTCGGCACGCAGGGGATCTTTGCCGAACCGGCCGGCGCGACCGCTTATGCCGGAGTGGTGAAAGCGGCCGCTTCGGGCGTGGTGGGAAGCGAAGATCCGATTCTGGTGTTGAATACAGGGAGCGGCCTCAAGGACGTCCGCGCGGCCATGCAGGCGGTCGTCGAGGCTCCCATTATCGAACCGACGTTGGAGGCGTTGAAAAAAATATTATGAGCCAGAAGTGGAACACGAATTCGCGCTACCTTGCCATTGGATTGATCCTGCTCTTTATCATTTTCGTTGGTTGGCAGATCCGAGAGATTTTCGAGCCGCTGATCACTGCAGGGTTGATCGCATATGTCATTTATCCTTTCGTGCATGTGTTGCAGACCCGCTTCCGACTCAAACCGGCTGTTGCGTCACGCGTTGTCTATTTTTTTGCACTGGCGTTGATGATCACCGTGCCGGTCCTTCTTGCGCCCACGCTCGCTCGGCAATCCCAGGGTATCGTGCTGGACCTGATGGACAAATTGGACGACCTGGAAGCGACTTTGACTGAACCCATCCAGGTGGCGGGACTGACCATTCATCTGGAAGAGATGATCCCTGATGTGCGTAACTCATTCCTCGCGGCCCTCGAAACACTTCCCGAAGATGCGCTGGCTCTGCTAGAAACAACCTCGGTTGGCACACTCTGGTTTTTGATCATTGTGGTGTGTGTGTACTATTTCATGACCGACTGGGACCGATTGCGCGATTGGCTTATCAGCCTTGCGCCCGAAGATTACCAGCACGATCTGTGGCGCCTGTATCGCGAGATCAAGACCATCTGGATCAGTTACCTGCGCAGTCAATTGACGTTGATGATAATCGTGGCGATCACGTTTTCGATCATCTGGAGCATCATCGGCCTGCCGGGCGCGCTTGTGCTGGGACTGTTGGCGGGCCTGTTCAGCTTGATTCCCGATGTCGGTCCATTCGCTGCCACAGTGCTGGCGCTGATCGTGGCCCTGCTCGAAGGCTCCGAGTGGTCGTGGATGCCGGAGAGCAATCTTGTCTTTGCGTTGATCGTGGCCGGGTTGTATGTGGTGCTTATCAACATCAAGAACATCTGGCTGCGGCCGATGATCTATGGACGCAGTGTGCACATGCATGAGGGCGTGGTCTTCGTTGCCATCATCGCGGCAGTGGTCTTCACGGGGATCGTCGGCGCGTTCATCGTGGTGCCGGTGCTGGCCTCGTTCGGTATCATCGGACGGTACCTGCATGCACGCATCCTCGGTCTGCCCGCCTTCGAGGATGAAGTGATCGCCTCGTTCCCACCTCCGAACCCTGAACCGGCCTCACCTGCTCCGGCCGAGGCCCCGAAGCGAAAATCGCCGCCCCGCAAGCCGTCTGCGAAAAAGTCCGTCAAGTAAGGTTTTTGACACCGCTTCTGAACATCTTCTAAATGAAATTGGATTAGCATCCCCGATATGAAGAAAATCACCTACTCGATCGTTGTCCCCATCTATAACGAGATCGACAACCTCTCTGAACTGCACCGCCGCGTGACCGAAGTGATGAACTCGAGCGGCGAGTCCTGGGAACTCATCCTCGTGGACGATGGCTCCACCGATGGCTCGACGGACGGGATCCGTGATCTGGCTAAAAAAGATAAGAAGGTGCGCCCGGTTGTTTTTGCGCGCAACTTCGGCCATCAGGTGGCCATTACCGCTGGTTGGGATTATGCCCGCGGTGACGCCATTGTGATCATTGACGCGGATCTGCAGGACCCGCCCGAAGTGATCCTGGAACTCGCGAAGAAATGGAAAGAAGGGTATGAGGTCGTGTACGCCGTGCGCTCCGAGCGCGAAGGCGAGACGTGGTTCAAGAAGTTCACCGCCGCGGCTTTTTACCGTTTGATCTATTCCATCACCGATGTGAAGATTCCCGTGGACACCGGCGACTTTCGCCTGATGGACCGCAAAGTGGTGGACGTGCTCAAGCAGATGAAGGAGCGTCACCGCTTCCCGCGCGGTATGTCGGCGTGGGTGGGTTTCAAGCAGATCGGTGTGGGATATAAACGTGCCGCGCGCGTCGCTGGTGTGACAAAATATCCATTCCGCAAGATGCTCACGCTGGCATTGAACGCCATCACCGGGTTCTCGTATTTCCCGCTGCAGGTGGCCACCTATTTCGGATTTGTATCGGCCGGTGTGGCCATCCTTGCCATTCCGCTCGTGATGGCGTTGCGCCTGGCTGGCTCGCATTTCTTTGAAGGCCAAACCACCACGCTCATTTCGGTGCTCTTCCTCGGCGGCGTGCAGTTGATCTCGCTCGGCATCCTCGGCGAATACATTGGACGTTTGTATGACGAGGCAAAAGGGCGCCCGCTGTACATTGTCCGTGAGGCGCCGGAAGAGAAGTGATCAGTAATCAGTAATCAGTAAACGTTGAACGTGTCACGCGAAACGTTCAACGTTTTTTTTATCTCATGTCCTTCTGGCTCACCACCCTCATCATTCTCATCACCTACATTAGCATTGCCCTCGGTGACTTTCCCGGCCTGCGTGTCAACCGCACCACGATCGCGCTGATCGGGGTGGGGCTGTTGCTCGGCTTTGGCCTGCTCGCCTTTGACCAGGTTGGGTCACTGCTCGAGATCAACACGCTCGTGTTGCTCTTCGGCATGATGATCATCAACGCGAACTTGCAGCTGGCTGGGTTTTTCCGTCTCGCGGGCAGTCTCATCCTGCGCTTCACCCGCTCGCCGCGCAGCCTGCTTGCGCTTGAGGTGCTGGTGGTCGGTGTGCTCAGCGCGCTGTTTCTCAACGACACGATCTGTCTGATGCTCACTCCGCTCATCATTGACATTACCGTTACAGCGAAGCGTAACCCCATCCCGTACTTGATCGCCCTCGCAACTGCTTCCAATATTGGCTCCGTCGCCACGCTGACCGGGAATCCGCAAAACATGATCATCGGTATCGCTTCGGGCATCTCCTACCTCGACTTTGCCGCCGCGCTCACGCCGATCGCTCTACTCGGAATGGGAGGCATTTGGGTTGTGCTGGTATTGTTCTATCGCGAGGAGTTCTCGGCGGCAAGTTTTGGCCACATCGAGATCCCCGAGCCGCGACTGTTCCGCCCGTTGCTGTACAAAAGTATGTTCGTCGCATCGGGGTTGTTGATTGCCTTTATTGTAGGCGTGCCCATCGCAGAGGCCGCTTTTATTGCGGGCTGCGTTCTGCTTCTCACGCGCCGAGTTCATCCCGAAAAGGTCATGTCACAGGTGGATTGGAACCTGCTGGTCTTCTTCGCCGCCCTCTTCATCTTGACCGGTGTGATCGAACTCAATCATCTCACCGACGGCATCTTCACCTTCCTTCAGCCCTATCTTGGTCGTGGTGCCTTGGCTCTATCGGCCATTACCGTCCTGCTGTCGAACCTTGTCTCGAATGTCCCGGCTGTGTTATTGTTGCGTCCCGCCGTGACCGCTCTCCCGAATCCCGAAGCGGGTTGGCTCACGCTTGCGGCTGCGTCCACGCTGGCAGGCAACCTGACCCTGCTCGGCTCGGTTGCAAATTTGATCGTCGCCGAGATCGCTGCCAAGCGCAACGTCAAGCTCACGTTTGCGGAATACACCAAATCGGGATTCGTCATCACCCTCATCTCCCTCGTCCTCGGCGTGACGTGGATCCAATTATTCATCTGGCGTTAAAAGCCAACCGCTAAAAGCGAACAACTAAAAATGTCCCTCTCTTTCCTCCGTGACCGTTCCTTTCTGCGCGAAGTGCTCACCATCGCGCTACCCATTTCCTTCCAGCAACTCATCAACGCCTCGCTCAACATGATCGACGTCATCATGGTCGGGCAGTTGGGCGAAGTCTCCATTGCCGCGCTAGGCCTGGCCAACCAGGTCTTCTTCGTGATGATCATCATCCTGTTCGGCGCCACCAGCGGTATGGCCATCTTCACCGCACAATTTTGGGGCAAGCAGGAGCTCGACCCGATCCGCAAGGTGCTGGGAATGAGCATCCTTGTCTCTTCGGGCGTCGCGCTGATCTTCACTCTCTCGGCCATACTCATCCCCGAAACCGTCCTCGGCTTTTACACCGAAGACGCCGAAGTCATCCGCATCGGCAGCGACTATCTACGCATCATCGGCTTCTCCTACATCCCCGTGGCTCTGGCCACTTCCTATATCGCGGTGTTGCGAAGCATTCAACTCATTCGTATTACCGTCATCGCCACCACAATCGCGTTGATCTTCAAGACAATCCTCGGTTACCTGCTCATCTTCGGGATCGGCGGACTGCCCGCCCTCGGCGTGCGCGGCGCGGCGATCGGAACCGCGTCGGGCTGGATCCTTGAGCTGTCTCTGCTTCTGATCCTCATCTACTCCCAGCGGACGCCCCTCGCCGTCAACCCGCTGACATTTTTCTCTTTCGACCTCGCCTTCTTTGGCCGCGTTCTCAAAACCGCCTCGCCCGCCGTTGCCAACGAAATGTTCTGGTCGCTGGGTATCACCACTTACAACGCCATCTACGCCCGCATCGGCACGGACGCCATCGCTGCCATCAACATCAACAGCACGGTGGAGGAACTGGTCTTCGTGGCGTTCGTGGGCATCGGCAACGCCTGCGCAGTGCTGGTGGGCAACCGTATCGGCGCCCAGAAAAAAGAGGAAGCGTACGAGACGGTCAAACGCATCGCCACCCTGGGCGTGCTTTCCGCGTGGACGGTCGGCCTGATCGTGATCCTCACGCGCGGATTGGTCGTGCAGTTGTACGACCTCTCACCGAGCGGCGAGTTCAACGTGCGCATGTTGATGTTGATGATGGCCTGCACGGTCTGGATCCGCATGTTCAATTTCATCACCTTCATCGGCGCCTTCCGTGCGGGCGGCGATACGCGCTTCGCCCTGCTGATGGAGATCTGCTCGATCTGGCTGATCGGCGTCCCTGCGGCGTATCTGGGCGCGTTCGTATTCCATCTCCCCGTCTATTTTGTTTATCTCATGGTGATGATAGAAGAAGCCGCCAAAGCGCTGGTGAGCGCCTGGCGGTTCCGTTCGCGCAAGTGGATCCACGATCTGGTGAACGTGACGGGTTAGCCCAGTCGGACGGTCAGCGTGGTGTAGGTGGCGGAGCGCATCTTTCCGAGCAGGCCGAAGACCGAGAACATCAGGCCGTACTTTTTCTTGAAGAGCTTGACGACGTGACGCAACGCTTCGGGCGAGTCATCGGCGGCGACTTGCGCGTCCGTCCACGCTCCGAGCGGCTGACCCGACGCGGTGGAGGGCGCCACGCGGACGCGGCCGTCCCGACGAATCCGCTTCACTTTGCCCGACCCGCTTTCCGTCCAGACCCGAAGCGTTTCCCCATCCCGCGCGAACCAGACGGGAGTCTTCACGCCCTGTCCGTTCTTGCGGAAGGTTTCGATGTTCATGTATCTCTGATCGTTGAAGGCTTGCAGTGTTTCGGTCATGGGAGTCCTTTGTAGTTGCGAGATTTCCATTCGGCGAAGCGCGCGCGTCCGTGATCCGAGAGGAGCAGCGTCATGCCGAAGGCGATGAGGATGTTGGTGATGAAGAAGAAGACGACTTCCTCCAACGGCAGGATGCCGAAGAAGAGGATGCCCGTGGTCTGCGATGGCGAGATCGACCATGTCGTGTCTTTAAGCGCGACGATATCCATCAGCGAGAGGTAAGCGCCAGGGACGAAAATGGCCAGCGCGACGAGTTTGCGGTGATGCCAGAGGATGTCTGCGCCGTAGAGCAGTTGCGGGAAGATGGCGGGGAATGCCCAGAAGAGCGTGATGGACAGGTAGGTGATGGGTTGGTTGTCGCTGAAAAAGAGGGCGGTGAAGATGAGCCAGAGTAATACAAGTACACAGGTAGACACGTACACAAGTAATTTGTTGGGCTTGAATTCTTTGGGAGGAGAAATTCGCCGCGCGAGAAACCACCACCATAGGCCAGAGAGAATCGTTTCAAGGATGAAGAATGTGTATTCTTCGATGGGCACGTAGCCGATGACAATGCCTGTCACGAGGTTGGGGTTGTAATACCAGACGCCCGTAGCGACAAGGTAGTTGTCCCAGGGAGTGGTGTAAACCACCGCCAGAAACACGTGGACGGCGATGCTGATCCACACCGCGCGGCCGTTGGCAAAGCCGCGCGCGGGAATGCCGCGTTTGTTATCCCACCAAGTGATAACTAGAAAGATAATAATGGGAATTACTAAAAACCGAAGCAA
>CAYNQA010000111.1:0-9464 GCA_964399225.1 uncultured Anaerolineaceae bacterium | reverse complement strand
TTTCTCGATGTAGGTGTTGCCGGTATGGCAGTTGGGGCGCGAGGGGACGGTGTCGACGGTGAGCGAAGCACAGGAAGGCTGGCAGGATTGAAGTCGGCTGGAGCCGCGCTGGCGACGATCCAGCATTCCACTTTGAATTTAGGCCAATAGATGAAAAGCCAGAATCCATCTTCGCTGACGCCACGCACGTTGACCTGGTCCCCTACGGGAACAGCGGTTACATCGCTGAAAGATGTGCTGGGGCCTTTGCGGCAGAAGGCGTTTTTGATCAATGTAATGACCGGCTCTCCAGCCGGGGTGGGAGTAAACGTATTGCTAACCGTGGTCATGGTTGGCGCGCCTGTCGGGACGGATGTGGAAGTGGGAGTGTCACTGGCAACAAGAGTGATACTGTTGAGCGGAGTGGCGGTTTCTGGCCCCATGATGATAATTCTGACAGTCGCGGGATTGCCCCATGCGCCGTTCGTGCCCTGACCTCGGACTGAGATGGTATACGTGCCGGGCGTCAGTGCGCGCCATGTGTGGCGGACCGTGATCAGGCTTGATGCGCTGTCTTCGCTGGGAACGGTATTCAACACCACGCCATCGATACTGATCTCCACTTGCGCTGTCCCGCCGCTGTTTGTGTAGTGCGAAACGATCTCCAGCGGACCGGGAGGGAATGCCGAACCATCAAGCGGTTGGTCAATCCATGCGCGCGGACCGGCAGGCGGTGCGGCAGGCAAGCCGGCAGGCAGGGTGCAGGAGGAAAGAATCCCGCCAAGTAAAACAAGGAAGATGGTAAAGGAAAGCGTGATTTTATGGGACATATGTGATTGTCAACTTTACATTTGATAACTGAGAAAGACAGGTGTTTCGTCTGGCTTCATCATCGTCGATCGTCACCGGCACAAAGAGAAGCCCGATCGTATTTTGCCCATCAGCCAGTACCTGCTTTAGAGCGGCTGTGATGCTTTCGGTTGAATGAAATCCTGTAGATGGATTGGATAAGTCAGCGAGAGTATTGTCGCCGATTAACCGTCCATCTGACAGGTAGGTTGAACCGGTCATGATGTAGGCAACGCATGATTCCGGCGGATTGATGGAAATCTCCTCATCCACGCTTCCTGAGCGCGTCTTTAGTGTCGTAATATTGAAGCTTATTTCGGCCTTTTGAATATCGTATTCTCTGAATGCGGCCACGTGGAAAACGAGAGACGACCAATGATACATGTAGACCGTGCGACGGGTCCAGTTGCCGCGATGCGACATGCTGATTCCGCCGCCCGCGTAATCATACACATTGATGTATTCGGTATCGGCAGGATCGTTGCCAGATGAATAATAGCGAGTCTCGTTTTGTGTCCTTACAATATTTCTGTAAGGGATTAATTCAATTGTTTGCAAAGCGCCATATTGTGACGGGTCGATGCAGGCGCGCGTCCAACTCAACGGCGACATGACATCGTTCCCCAGCAGGTAATCACCCACATAAGCAGCCACACGATAACACGGATCGATGATCGTGCCGCCCGCGCCCGGCTTGGGCAGGATCGCCATGGTGTTCTCAGCCGAGACCTTGATCACCTCCTGCGTATCGCCGCCCGGCGTTTCGCGGAAGATCATGTATCCATCGGGTTTTTGCGCACACAAAACGTCCCCTGCTTCACACGCACTCTGCCAATCCCAAACCAGAATCACCTGGTCGCTTTGAATGGCTTTTGTGCAAGTGTCGGTAATGGCGTTCTCCAAAAATACCGTCCCGGTATGGGCAACGCAATCCTGCGGGTTGAGAGTCGCCGCAACGTTATATGGAGGCGGCAGGGATGCGGGCAGATGTGACGCAATTGCCGGCCTCCTCATGCAATACACTTCGCTCCATTTCGAGAACAAGTCGTCTTTGAACGCCAGCACGTAAAAGCAGTCGGTGCGGCTTTCGAAGTCATCCTTGTCGGCCAGCGGCACAGTGAACTCGCGCCGGTCCGCGCCGGCCACCACGGCCAGCAAATTATGATCGCCGTCATAGATCATGAAACCGGTAATATCGAGGATCAACGCGCACGGCGATTCGTTCCCCAGCCCTGAAGGGAAACAACCTTCGTCGCCCCACTGCCACATCACGCGCGCCTTGCCCTCTTCGGTCGGCAGGGCCAATACTTGCTCTGGTGCGGGGATGTAACTGCCTTCATCCAGCGAAACCGGGCGGATCAAAGGCTTCGGTTCCGGTTCGAACGTGAGACCGGCGCCGAGCAGTTTGGCTTTCAACGTAAAGGAAGTTCCGCGCATCTCTACCGGACCGGAAACTGCCGGCGCTTCGAAGAGCCGGCTTGCCCGCCCGAGGCTGGTTAACGCTCCGCCCGCCCAACCCCAACACTCAAGATCGAGTTGGGTGGTTTGCGGCGGCGCGCTCAGCACATGGAGATGCGCGCCGATATCGAACAAGCCGTTGCTGTCGGGGTGGAAAAAGTCACCATCGCGGGCTGGCAACCGCGTCCAGAGAGAGCCGTTAAGTGAAGCATAGCAATACAACCGGTCCACGGGGACATCCGTTGCAATGGTTGGCTCGATCAACCCGAGCGCGTTTTGTCCCACACCCGCGCAGGACGGTTCCTCCACGTACACAGAAACGATATTGCCAGCTGCTTCGCCGGCGGTATTGAACGACGAAACATAATATTGAAGATTGCCGGCCGGCCCTGTATCTTGAATTTCAAAAACGCCTGTGCCGGAAAAACCGCCCAACGATTGCACGCGTTGAAAATCGAACGCGCCGTCTGAGAGACGATACAGGAAGAACCCCGACTCGTTCTCTGCATTGTCCTGCACCCGCACGCGGACTGTACATCCATCCACGGTGGCGCTGATCTGCGGCGGCGTCGGCAGTTCTTGCGCATTGCCTGTAAGATCGGAAACGAGTCTTGAGATCGAAAAGATAAACCCCGGCGGATCATTGCCCGGCGCGTTGCCGTTGGGTTCAGGCAGCGGGGCGGGAACTTGCGGCGCAGCCGGCCATGCAGACGGCGGGGCTTTGATTTGATCAAATGCGGGAATGAAGATCAAAGATTTGAGCGGCGTATCGACAGGAATGCTTTGGGATGGATCTGGGTCGAGACCGGGGTTGAATGCCAGAAATTGCTCCACGCTCATATCCGCCATGTCAGCGGCTTCTTGAAGCGTTTCGCCGAGCGAAGGTTCGGTCAACTCGATCACTTGTGCTTGCGGCGGCGTCACGTTCACTCGCACCGGACTGGAGCGGCCCGTGCTGCCTTGTTCATCGGTGGCCTGCGCGATCAGTACCGTTTCGCCGACTGTGGAGGGAGTCCATTCTAATGTGAACTCATGATAGGCGTTATCGTCAGCGGGAATTGCCGCGGGTATTTCCTGCCCATTAATCCATAGGACCAGGCTGGTCAGCTTGCGCGCAGAAAATACAGTGACTCGGATCGTCTGCGCTTTGGGGTATAACTCCGCTCCGTAGACGGGGGAGAGAATGGTGATGGAAATCCCCGGATTGCTCAACGGCATCTGTGAGATGACAGGCGGTGTTTTGTATATGACCCAAGTCAGAAACATCAAAAAGAACACCAGAATGAATGCAAACGATGCAATTATCTTTTTGTTCATATGCCTGCCTACACCTGAAGCGGATTTCACGACTCTGTTGGAATTTCTGACGCTGTCGCATATCGCCCCTGCGAAGCATCGCCGCCTATTTTATCACTGCTCAGTCCGGGGTAAATAATTTGGCCGGCCCCGAAAAGGGCCGGCCAAATTTGTTGCGAAAGATCGAATCTGCAGTGACGCTATTTTGGCGCCTGTTTTGCCAACAGGCTTGCAATGGATTTCAGTTCCAGCCACCATTGCTCTCTGGGACGTTGGTGCTCGGCGTCGATCATGCGGTCGAAATCGCGCATGTCGTGGAAGTGGATCGCTCCCTTTTGCATGCCGATGAATGCGCTGTGGAATTCCTGCTTCTCGCATTGGTCGATCAGGTATTCGAGGCACATGCGCGAGAGACGGGTGGCCTGAACGCGGTCGAACGGAGACGGGTCGCCGCCCTGCTGCAGGTGGCCTAAAATGGCGGGACGCACGTCGAACACGTCGCGGCCTTCCTCCTCGAACAGCGAACAGATGAAGGCCGTGTTGTAGATGTCGTTCGCCCGCTCGTTTCGGATCATCAACCCCAGCCGTTTGCCGGCCTGGAACCCGGCCAGCAGGTTCTCCACGTCCTCTTGCAGGTCGCGCAGGCGCACGCCCTCCTCGTGCAGGTACACGCGCTCCGCGCCGGTGGCCATGCCGCCCATCAGCGCCAGGTAGCCGCAGTAATGTCCCATTACCTCCACCACGAAACAACGCCGCGTGGCCACTGCCGACTGTTTGATCTTGTCCACCGCGTCCACGATGCTGTTGAGGGCCGTGTCCGCGCCGATGCTGAGTTCGGACCCGGGCAGGTTGTTGTTGATCGAAGCGGGCAGGCAGATCATCGGGATGTTGAACGACGGAAAGTTGGGACGGTTGCTCAGCATGTTGAATGCCGCTTCGTAGGCGTTCCAGCCGCCGATGATCAACAGCGCATCGATGTGACGGTCTTCGATCACGCGCGCGATGGAGTACAGGTCGCGTCCTTTCGGGACCAGGCGCGTGGTGCCCAGCACCGATCCGCCGCGTGAGGCCCAGCCGCTCACGCTCATCCAGTTCATCTCCTGCACATCGCCTTCGATCAGCCCCTCGAACCCGTTGCGGACTCCCAACATGCGGTGACCCATATCCAGTCCGAGACGGATCGCGGCGCGGGCGGCCGTGTTCATGCCCGGGGCTGGCGCGCCCGCGTTCATGACTGCGATATGGAAACGCTTCTTCGACGCCTCGAGCGGGTGAGGCAGGGCGCGCACCATGGTCTTGAATGTATTGAAGGCATCCTTGAACGAGGAACTGCGCAGCGACATGGCGCGTTCGTAATCGCCTGCATTGATGGCCTCGGCCACCGCCTGGGTCTTGCGCACGCTCTCCATTAACGGCAGGCGCGTCATGCGGTTGTTGCGGATTCCGATCACGACCGGTTCGTCTTCCGGTTTCGCGGCCAGAATGGTGTTGACCGCCTCATAACCCATCAAGGTGCTGAGCGTGCGGTCGAAGGCGCTCGGTCTGCCTCCGCGCTGGACGTGTCCCAGCACGGTCACGCGCACCTCTTCCTGCAGTCTTTCCTCCAGGGCGCGTTGTATGTCGCTGGAGCCGATGTAATTTCCGCGGCGGTCGCGCGCTCCTTCGGCGAGGATCACGATACTATCGCGCCGACCCGCTTTCCGTCCGGCATTGAGGCGCTCGGCCAGAACGTCCTGCCAGTCGTCCACATCCGGCGGCGATTCGGGGATGAACACCCAATCGGCGCCGCAGGCCAGCGCGCCCATCAAGGCGAGGTAGCCGCAGTTGCGTCCCATCACTTTGACCACGAACGTGCGCTGGTGACTCGCCGCTGTGCTGGTGATGGCGTCCACCGCTTCGGTAATGCGGTGCAGGGCCGAGTCGGCGCCGATGGTCATGTCGGTGCCGGAGAAATCGTTATCAATGGAGCCGACCAGGCCCACAATCGAAAAGTTCGGGTATTCGGCCGCTTCCTGTGCGGTGACCTCGCCCATGCTGACGAGTTCAGCGATCAGCGAAGGCCACTCCTGACGGAAGATGTTCGCGCCGGTCAGTGAGCCGTCGCCGCCGATGACGATCAGACCGTCGATGCCGGCCTTGATGAGATTCTTTGCCGACTCCCGCCGGCCTTCGCGCGAACGAAACTCTTCGCATCGCGCCGACCCGATGACGGTTCCGCCCAACTGGAGGATGCCGCCCACCGAATCCCAATCCATCTTTTTGATATAGTCGCCGTCATCCACCAGGCCTTGATAGCCTTCGTAGATCGCGTACATTTCCGCGCCCCGGTCGATCGCCGTGCGGACAATGGCCCGCACGGCCGCGTTCATGCCTTGCGCGTCGCCCCCGCTGGTGAGTACTCCAATTCGTTTCGTCATGTTCAGCCTGCCATTCTAATATTGTCTTCTCGATTCTACTTCCAAATGGATTCGGCGGTGAAGGTCAAATGTCACTTGTTTGTGATTCCCATCCATGTCGTTGAGCAATATAACAACCCGCCTGAATACAATTCGGGTAAGATACAGGCTGCAAAGGAGCGCGCATGAAAACAAAAGAAGAGATCGTTGCCAATTGGCTTCCACGTTATACCGGTACCCCGCTGGAGGAATTCGGCAGGCACATCCTGCTGGTCAACTTCGACGCCTACCTGCATGTCTTTTCCGAGTGGTTCAATGTGCCCATCCACGGTCAGGACAAGCCGATGCCGAATGTCACCGCCGAGGGCATCACGCTGATCAACTTTGGCATGGGCAGCGCCAACGCCGCCACCGTCATGGACCTGTTGAGCGCCATCGAGCCGCAGGCCTGTCTCTTCCTTGGCAAGTGCGGCGGCCTCACCAAAATGGACAGCCTGGGCGACCTGATCCTGCCGATCGCAGCCATCCGCGGCGAAGGCACCTCGAACGATTACTTCCCGCCCGAAGTGCCGGCCCTGCCGGCCTTCAGCCTGCAAAAAGCCGTCTCCACCACCATCCGCAACCACGACCGCGATTACTGGACTGGCACCGTCTACACCACCAACCGCCGCGTGTGGGAACACGATGAGGATTTCAAGAAATACCTCATCCGCATCCGTGCCATGGCCATCGACATGGAAACCGCCACGCTATTCTCCACCGGCTTTTACAACAAGATCCCCACTGGCGCGCTCCTGCTCGTCTCCGACCAGCCGATGAATCCCGCCGGTGTGAAGACCGCCGAGAGCGACAAGCGGGTCTCGCAGGAATTTCAGGATGTGCACCTGCGCATCGGGATCGACTCCCTCAAGGAACTCATCAACAACGGACTCACCGTCCGCCACCTGCGCTTCTAAACCGGACCCGAAGCGGGTACAAGTTGCTCGCTTTCGGCAACGAACCGGCGGTATTCCTCCATCGCGTGTGCCTGTGCATGCTGCCGCACGCCATTCACATCCTTGATGTGGCTTCGCAGCGTGTCTGTCACATGAACGTCGAGCCTCCGTTGCGATGCGGACTCTGCGATGATCGCCATGGCATCGTCCACGTGCATGCCTTTGCGGTAGGGACGGTCCTCTGTCAGCGCGGTGAAAATGTCGGCGACCGAAACAATGCGCGAACCGAGCGGCAGTTCGCTCTCATGCAGATGGAAGGGATACCCGTGCCCGTCCATGCGCTCGTGGTGGAACGCGCCCCAGACACGGATCCTATCCAGCACTTTGAGCGGCTCGAGCAGGTGGAAAGTGTAGTAGGTGTGCCGTCGCATCACCGCGAATTCCTCATTCGTGAGTTTGCCGGGTTTCTCCAATATCTCCGCAGGGACTGCCAGTTTGCCCAGGTCGTGCATCAGACCGGCGAGGTGGATCATGCGTTGGTCAGAGGCGGAAAAGCCCGAGTGGGCGGCCAACGTTTCGGCAACAGCGGCCACTCCGGCGGAGTGCGAAGCGGTGAACTGCGAGCGGAAGTCGATGATGCGGCGGAAGAGGTTGGTCAGGCCGAGGAATTCCTTGTCGTTGATATGCACATCCTCCCAGGTTAGCCGCCTGCCCAGCGTGTTCACATGCTGCAAGTACACGGCATCGAGCCAGAAGGCCTCGCGTTCGGCCACGGCCTCGAGCGCCTGCACCTGTTCGGGGACGAAACGCTCACCCGCCTGCGCGCGCACTCTTTCGATGATGCCCCCCGCCTGGTCGAGCACATCACGGTTCACATCCAGCAACACTGCCACGCGGTCGGCCAGTTGCAAAAGGTGACTCGTCCGCGGCACCGGCGCGCCTTGAAACTCCGCGCCTGCGCCATGCATCCATGGGACATGATGGAAACGCACGATCTCTGCCATGTTTTGGAACGGGGCAAATGATTTCAGGAGCAGGTACCCTCTTGCGGAATGTCCAAGCGGATCTTGATATTCGAAGTCGAGGGCGGTCAGGCGGTCTTTCTGGGTCAGACCGCCTACATCGTGCAGGGCGGCGGCAGTGACCAGGTCGTGCAATTCCCCCCGCGGAAGTTTCATCTGCATCCCCAGACCATATGCGATCTGCGCTGTGCGTTTGTGATGGTCGGCCACCAGCGGGCTGACCAGGTCCACAGCTTGGGAGAGGCAAAGCACAAGATCGAACACGGGAATGACGAGCGAAGCTTGTTCTGCCATGAGAGCCTCCATATCCATTATGGCTCAAAAATATTATTTTTTCCAATTGACTTCCCTCTCAAATGTTCGTATCATTGACAAGTATCAGGTTTGGAGATCCCATGTCTAAGATATTCACCAGTTATTCCCGTAAAGATACGCAGACCGTCGATAAGATCGTGGCCGATGTGGAAAAGACCGGCATCGATATGTGGGTGGACCGTTCGGATATCGAGGCCGGCGACACCTGGCGCGTGCAGATCGTGGAAGCCATCGACGCCTGCCCGGCCTTTGTACTGATGCTTTCGCCCAGCTCGGCCGCATCCGATAACGTGCGCCGCGAGATCGACCTGGCTCAGGATGCCAAGCGCAAGACCTTCATCGTCATGCTCGACCCGGTCAAGCCTCTGCCGCCGACCATTCGCTATCAGCTTATCGGCCAGCAGGTCATCGATGTGTCCAAGATCGGCCTCGACCCCGCCATCGCACAATTGACCGAAGTTCTGCAGGAGCATCTCAAAACAGTCGTGCCTGCGCCTGAAACGCGCCAGGTCGAGATCGTCATTCAGGGCATCGACGTTTCGGCGTTCAGCGATGAGAAGAAGGCGCAGTTGCTCGACTTCCTCGCTCAAATGTCCAACGCCGACCGTTCCCAACTCAAGATCGAAAAAGTGACCGCCGGCAGCGTGCATGCCTTTGTAAAGATGCCTGCCCGCGCCGCATACCAGGTCAAGACCCACGCCCTCAACCGCGACCCGCGCTTCAAAAAACTCGGCATCGTTTCCGTCCGCCTGGATGGCAACCAGAACTACGTCAACATCGAGCAGGGAGCGCTCACACCCAACGCGGTGACAAAATCCGCGCCCGCGAAACCGGCTCCCCGGTTCGGCAAAATATTGCTCGGCGTGTTGACAGTTGGCGTCCTGCTTGGCGCGGTTCTGGCCGGACCCAAAGTGGTCGCGCCGTTGCTTGCCACCGCAACGCCCACGCCGACATCCACACCCACCGCCACTTTCACGCCAACGATCACCTTCACACCCACCAATACTTTCACGCCAATAGCGACCTTTACGCCCACCCTCACTCCCACGATCACGCCCACCGTCAATGCGGAACCCAATGCGGCTGTCCGCGTGATCGAGGCCAACTTCAGCGAAATCACCGCTTGTACCGGCACGGTCTTCACCGTCTATGCCGCAGACCCTGAAGGCATTGCGCGTGTTTACGTGGAATTCTCAGTGGCCTACTATGCGCCC
>CAYNQA010000110.1:0-9490 GCA_964399225.1 uncultured Anaerolineaceae bacterium | reverse complement strand
GCCGTGCAACTCATCGAGGAGTTGTTCGCGCGTCAGGGTTTGCCCTGCCCGCCCAGCGAGGATGTGCAGCAACCGAAATTCGTTCGGCGTCAGCTTAAGCGGACTGCCGTGGAAGGTGACAAGATATTTCGCACTGTCGATTTCCAATCCGCCTGCGCGCAGGATGCCGGGCGTTCGAACATCGCCGCGTGTGCGCCGCAGGAGCGCACGCACGCGCGCCACCAACGTGCGGACCGAGAAAGGTTTGGTGATGTAATCATCCGCGCCGATCTCGAGCCCGGTCACCTGGTCGATCTCCTCGGAAAGCGCGGTGAGCATGATGATGGGCACATCGCTTTCGCGGCGCAGGGTGCGACAGACCTCGCGTCCGTCCATTTGTGGGAGCATCAGGTCGAGGATGACCAGGTCGGGCTTTTCGCGTCGGGCCGACGCCAAGGCGGACAGCCCATCGCCCGCCGTGACCACGCGGAAACCGTTCTTCTCGAGGTAGTCGCGGGCGAGGCGGGCAACTCGTGGTTCGTCATCTACAACAAGGATGAGTGGAGGCATTGGGCGAAGTATAAAGGAAAACTAATCCCCTGGCTGTGCCTGCATCCAGATCTCCCATTTCCCATTCCCGACGACGGGAAGACCCTCTCCCAGCCACTCGAACATCGAGCCGTCGTAGACCGCCACGTTTTCATGCCCTGTGATCAAGTGCGCGGCTGCATTGACCGTGGCCGCGATCCCGCCGCCGCAGTATGTGATGATGCGCGTGCGGTCGGATAGTTCAGCCAGACGGGAGGCAAGTTGTTCATTGGGCAGTAAAAAGTCCAGGCCTTGCATCAGGTCCATGCTGGAGACACAGACCGAACCAACGATGTGTTTGCCTTCATACGACTCGCGCGGCAGGACGTTTACAACGGCAACGCTGGGATCTTCGACGGAAGCCAATACTTCCTCCTTGCCCGTGAACATGGACGAGTTTAAGTGCGCGGTAAATTGTGCCGGCGCATACTGGCGCGGCTCCTGTTCCAACGGTCCTCCCGCGTTTTGCCAGGCGGTGATTCCGCCATTGAGGACGCGCACATTTTTGTGCCCTGCATATTTCAAGATCCACCAGGCGCGGATGGCGTACGGAAGCGTTCCGCAGGCGTAGACGATCACCTCTGAATCGTCTGCAATGCCCGTACTGCCGATCTGCCCGGCCAGTTTTTCTTCCGGCAAGACCGTGTACATGTACCTGGCGCTCTCGTCGGAAAACTTCTCGTGGTCGAAATAGGCCGCGCCGGGAATGTGCCGTTGCAGGTAGACGTCATCGGTGATGCTGGCATCGAAGATGCGGATGTTGGGGTCGTTGAATTTGGTCAGCAGTTCATCTGCTTCGATCAGGAGTTCGTTGCGGTTCATGGGATGCCTCCAGTGGTTGGTTTGTGCCGATACTTTATCAATTCATTGTGGAGGAATTATGGAGGAGCCCGGCAGGGATTGTGGAAATCTGCCAGAAAAAACACCTCCGCATCCATATGCGGAGGTGTTTGGGTGGATTCTGAAAGCCCGGCTACGGTTTCAACGCGCGTGTCGCGATGTAGGTGGGCATCAATTCGCCGACGGCGAATCCCTTGTGGTGATCTTCATACAAACCAATGATGTGGAAGCCCGCATCCACCTGGCCTCCGATTTGGTCGCTGAGCGAGTGACTGTGTTCTAGCGGCCAATTTTTATCCATCAATTTCTTCATCTCTTCGGGGTGTTCTGAATCCGCATAGGGGAGTTTGTGCTTCACTTCCAGCACACCCGCATCGGCCTTGTCCATGTCGAAGATGTAGAAGGCTGGGTTCATGAATCCCGCCAGCATTGTCCCGCCGTGACGTAACACGCGGAACGCCTCTTTCCACACCGGGCGGATTTCATGGATGAACAAATTCGATACGGGATGAAAAATAAAGTCGAACGACTCGTCTTTGAAAGCAGAGAGGTCGCGCATGTCGCCCTCCACGGTGACCAGCATCAAACCTTCGCGTTCGGCCACTTCGCGGTCGCGCCCGAGTTGACGCGGCGAATTGTCCAGCACGGTGACGTTTGCCCCGGCTGCCGCGAAGATGGGCGCTTGTTGTCCGCCGCCGCTGGCGAGCGCGAGCACATCGAGGCCGGGCAGGGGAGGGAACCACTCGCGCGGCACCGATTTTGTTTGCGTCAACAGCACCGACCATTCCCCGCGCCGCGCGGCTTCGATCACATCGTGGCTCACGGGAACCGTCCACGGGTTGCCGCTTTCAACTTCGCTGTCCCAGGCTTTTTTGTTGTAGGCTCGAATATCCATGTGTTCTCCAATTTACAACCATTTTACATGAACTTGCTTTTTCCTGAATCCATGGCAGGCAAAATCGGCAGAAAGGAGAACGCAGATGAAAACCAAACTCGCTTACCTGTTTTTGCTTTTGCTTGCCGCCTGTGCGCCTGTCGTCACAGCCGCGCCATCGCAGGCGCCGCCTGATGCAGAGATTGCGCCTGTGGAAACAGCCACCCGCCAACCCGTCGAGACGGAAGCGGTGGAGGTCAGCGACTTTGCCATCTTCTCCATCAACGTCCAGGATTTTTCGCATCCTGCTGAATCTGCCGCGACATTGGACAAGATCATCAGCCTGCACGAGTCGCTTGGTGTGCCGGTTGATATTTATCTCACCGATGTGATGGCGAGGATCTTCGCCGAACAGTTCCCGTCGCTGTTGGCACGCTTGAAGAGTTCGCCCGTGGTGGCTGTTTCTTATCACTATCGCGCACCACGCCCGTACGCCAATAACTACGATTGGATCGGCTTGCGAAACATGACAGCCGATCAGCAATATGAAACGATCATGCGCTACGAAACCCACGCCGTTGATCCCGTGACCGGTCAGACCACCGACCAGCCCGGCGGGTATCAATATGTCGCATCGCTGATCGGCTACAACCCGTACACGGCCTCCTCCATTGCGTCTGGCGATCTCGATGATGCTGTGATGCGCGTTTTCCGGGAACTCGGCGCGCAACTGACGGTGGTGCACGGCCGCACGCTCAACCTCGGCGATCGAAAGGACGGCCTGCTCGTGCGCCCGGAACATTACGATTACATGCTCTTCCAACACACGGGCGAAGATGCGGCATCTGCATTCGAAAATGCGCTCGCGCAGGCACGCGCCGCGCAGGGCGGGCATGCTCCATATTTCGTCGGCGTGAAAATGCATGACAACGATTTCTTCGCCGAGCAGTCGGCCTGGCTCACCGTTTACGTGGATGGCGGAAAGCGCCCGAACTGGGACCCAACTCTCACCTCGCCTCTGCTTTCCGCTGACGACCAAGCCGCGATGTGGGCACTCTATGAACAAACCGTCCGCTATGTTGCTTCGTTGACCGGGCGCGTTGGCGTGGTCAATGCGCCAATGATCCTCGACATGGTTCGATAACTATACAAGGAGACTGATATGAAACTCATCCGACTTTTCCTGCCTTTGCTGATCCTGATGACGGCCTGTGCCGCCATTCTCCCGCCATCCTCTCCGCCTCAGACAACGCCCGAAGCGGATTCTGTCTCGCTGACCGATGCCCAATCCGAGCCTGCTGCCCCCAGCGGAACGACGCTTTATATCTCCGCGACCATGCACATCGAGTCGACACCCGACTCATGGCCAAAAGACACAGAGACCTTCCTCGCCTTCCTCCAGCAAACGATCGATGCCGGCCTACACTGGTCCATTGGCGGCGACATCGGCTGGCTGACCAGCGACCCGCGTGCCAAAGAGATCGTGACCCGCGCCGCGGCCATGGGTGTGGAGTGGGATGTCCACGGCCACCGTGATACGGACCGCGGAAAGATCGCTGCCACGCTGGCCTCGTGGGGTGTCACTCCAAGCGGGGTGATCAGCGGCATGCTGATCTCGGAATATGGCCGTATCCCGCGCTCTTATCTTTCACAAGGCTATCGCTGGACCCCGAAGATCGTGTGGGGAGGCGTGAGCTGTGCCGGTCATGCGCCCGGGTGCGATGACCCTGCCATCGGTATCTATCGCCCCAAGAGCAGTTCCCAGTTCACTGTCCATTCTGCGAACGGAAAGTTGATCCGCGTGGCGGGAGGCGATCATCAGATCGCCACGGCGGAATCGCTTGTGGCGCGAATTGCGGCAGGCGAAGTGACTGCGCCGGTCATTGGCTTCACCATCATGGTCGAGCCGGAGACATTGCTCATCGTCAACTCACAGGATGGGCTGGAGCAGATCCTTGCTTTCGCGGCCGGGATGGACGGGTACTCCTTCGTGCGGTGGGGGACGATCAACGAGACCGCTCAGGCCTGGGTCCAGGCAGGAAGCGTGCCGGTGTTAATTCCGTAATGGGAATTAAATGCGTCGAGCCGACAGGGTTCTGTCGGCTCGACTTGTGAGGAGGGGCGTTATGCGTTAGCAGGGGCGGGGGCGCCGGAGGGACCTTCGGTCAACTCCATGGCGGGGTGCAGACGGTGAAGAATGAGGTAGCCGAGCACCGAGAGCGTACCGAGGATGCCGCAGGCGTACCAGAGCATGTTCGGGTTGTAGTTGTCCACAAGTTTGCCGGCCAGCAATGGGCCGACCGCGAACGGGATGCCCCAGGCAAGGATGCCGAAGACCGCGCCGTAACGTCCGCGCATGTGCTCGGGGGCGAAGTTGGCCACCAGGGCCTGGCCGATCGGGGCGACCAGCATCTCGCCGATGGTGATGACCACCATGGCCATCACGAACATGAAGTAGGTGCTGACGAAGCCATACATGGCAAAGCCGATCGCGTAGAGCAAGGTGCCTGCCGCCATCACCAGCATGGGCGGAATCTTTTCGACGCGCCGCGTGATGGGGAACTGCATGAGCACGACCATGGCAGCGTTGATGCTGAGCAGGGCAGCGTAGCCGGATTCAGGTACGCCGTAGGTGTCACGCAGGATGACGCCGAGGGTGGTGTTCATGTTCATGTACACAAACCCGGAGAGCATGGTTGTGACAATGAAGAGCACGAAGACTCCGTTGAGCAGGACGCGGCCGTAGCCGATGAAGGTCTGGCCGAGGGTCTCAGGCGTCTCATGCGGGTGCGGCTCGGGCTTGGTCTCGGGCACGTTGAAGTAGACGATGGTGGCCGAGATGATGCTGATGACCGCGTCCATCAGGAAGAGCGCTGTGTAAGACTGGCTGGCGATCAATCCGCCGATGATCGGTCCGAAGACCACGGCAAGATTGAAGGTGACACGGATGATGCCGAAGCCCTGGGCGCGTTTCTCTTCGGGCAGTACGTCGGCGAGCAGGGCCTGTTGGGCAGGGCCGCCCACGTCGGTGAAGAGGCCCGAGACGATGCCGATGATGTAGAAGCCGGTCATGCTGTCTACGAGGCCCATGGCGGCGGTGCTGAGCGAGGATGCCACTAGGCTGAAGATGATCATCTTGCGGCGGCCGAAACGGTCAGTGAGTGCGCCGCCAATGAAGCTGCCGATGAAGCTTGTGATCGAGAAGATCAGGAAGAGCCAGCCGACCTCCGCGAGGGTGACGCCGAAGCGGTTGGTGAGGTAGAGCGCGAAGAAGGGGAAGAGCATCGAACCGCCAAGACGATCGATAAATGTCGTGACGATGATGATCCTAAAGGTGCGCGGGAATTCGTTTGCGATTCCGATCCAGCGATTGATAAAGTTCAACATTCTTTCTCCAGTTTTAGCGGGCCAGCGCTCCGGTCCGCGGCGTATTAGGCATGGCCGCGTATTTGTAGCGTTGGCCGAGCAACTCGCCGGTGGAGATCATCCATTCGGCGAAGTGGGCGATACGATGTGCAACCCAGCCCTCTAAGCGGGGAGCGAGTTCGCGATGCGGATCTCCCGCATCTCGGCTTCGAGTTCGCGGGTTTTCAGTTCGGTCATGATGACCGAATAAAGGGGACTCATATTGTTCATTCATGCCTCCTTTTGGCTGACACTTATTCCTGCCCAAGCAGGCTGACTGAGACGGCCTTGAGCGTTTTGACGATACGCTCGCGGTTGAGGACATACGCTTTCGCACCGTTGACCCTGCGCTCCTGCAGGAAGCCGGTGGCCGTGAGCTGGCCGAGATAGCGCGAGACGCTCGGCTGGCTGAGTTGGGTGGCATCCATCACCTCCTGCGCGCGCATCTCGCCCCGCTCGCGGATCATTTGCAGGATCTGCAGGCGGGTATCGTCGGCGATGGCGGTGAGACGGGTGACCATATCAGCCCGATCCAACTCTGGGACGCGGACCGGCGCGTTCTCCGGCTGGCGCGCACCGAACAGGATCACCATGTCCTTTTCGTCCGGCAGGCGGCTCACGTAGGGGCCGATGTGAGCGTTCGGGATGAAGATGATGCGGTTGGCGCGCTCGAGGGCGGGCTTCCATTTTTCTTCATCCAGATCCTGGCCGGTCACGAAACGGGTGGCCTCGAAGCGGTCCATCTTCGAGAAGTCCGTGGACTGGAAGGCCTTGACCGCTTCTTTGAGCATCGGTTCCACGCGCGTCCATTCGGGCCCGAATACCTCATCCCACATTTTCTGCAGGTGATTCACGATCAGCGTCCGCATGGAGGCGGGGTCAGCGAGATATTCGAAAGCCTCGGTCTCGATCTCGTCGATCACCGCTTCAGGGCCGAACCGCTCCTTGAGGAACGCGATGTAATTCTCAGCAGAGGACAGCACGGTTTTCCAATCCACATCGGTGTTCCGTCCGTGCTCCGCGCCGATGTGTACGTATGCATGGAACATCCTCTGAAGCAGAATCTGCGGGTCGGTCTGGGCGAGGCGATTGATGTGTTCCTGGAAGGGGATGGACCCGTCTTCGGGGGCGATGGCGTGATAGAAACCGATCACAACCAGCGTATGTTGAAATTTTTGTTTCTTCGTCATTTTGCGGCGGTAATCCGCAAACCAGTTGGATATGCCGGGTAGATCTTCATCCTTGGTCAGCATCACCATCCCGGCTAAAACACTTCGTGTAGGTTCGAGTGCAACCGTGATCGTAGTGGGGGACGCTTTTTCCAAGTTCAGATTGAATGGCATAGGTACTCTCTTATTTGAATTATTTGCATTATTCACAAAATTGAATTATATGCATATTTTAGGCTGATTCATGAGTTTGTCAAGAGGCAAAATAAAATTCCCGCCAGTAGGCGGGAATTTTGAAGGGGTCTGATAAAGATTTGGCTATGGTGCCGATGTGGCCGGGACAGCTACGCCGACCCAGGTGAACACACGCTTGTCGCTGGCCGCTCCGGCCGGGGTCCAGACGGGGTTGCCCTCATCGTCCACGCCGGTTTGGCGGACCGGGATGACCCACCAGCGCATGACATGAGCCACCGAGTCGCTCGGGCGGAAGGTAACCGGAATCAGATACTTGGTGTCGGTCACGTAGTCCACAATGCGGCGGCCGTTGTCGGCAGTCACATCTTCGATGATGATCTGGAAGGCTTCGCCGTCGCGCAGGGTGCCGAGTGAGGCCCACTGCAGGGTGATGGAGTCATGCGCCAGAGTGAAGGCCGCGCCATCGATGGGCAGAAGCAGGTTCGGGGCGGGATAGGGAGGCGGGACGGTCGGAGTAGGAGTCGGTCCGGCTGTTGGCGCGCGCGCGCAGAGGGGGATTAGCAACGTCTGGCCGAGTAGAACATTGTCTGTAGGCAGGTTGTTATATTCGCGGATCGCGCCCATCGGGACGTTATAGTTGGCCGCGATGCTCGAGAGTGTGTCGTTGGACTGGACTGTGTAGCTGGCAGTTTGGCAGGCTGCTTTTGTAGCCGCCCCCGACTCGAGAGTGCTTGTGGGAAGCGGTAATGGAGTGGGAGTCGGATACGGGACTTTGATGACCTGTCCGATTCGCAGGGTGGTACAAGCTGCGTCCAGATTGTTCAAGATAATCAGGCTTTGTACTGATACACCGAACGTGAACGCGATGCCGCCGCAGGTATCCCCCGAAGCGACCGTGTAATCGAAAGGCGGTTGGGGAGTCAACGTGGGCGAAGGCGTGACCGTGAAGATTTCTGTCGCAGTCGGCGTAACAGTGGGAGTCTCAGTGGATGTAGGAACGGCGGTCGGTTCTACGACCTGGCCAGTGAATTGCAGCGCGCCATACACCACACCCGCACCGATCAGCACAAGCACAACCAGCGCGCCCAAGGCTGCCGGCAGGCTCAACCTGACTTCCGGCATGCGGCTGGCTTGCAGAGGCGCAGAAGCGTTCGTCGATGTGGTGGTCGAGGCTCGCTCCGCTTTCTTTTGTGCCGGCGCGGCAGACTTCGTCAGTTCCGTGCCGCAGACCAGACAGCGCGTGGCATTCTCGCTCAAGCGCGTGCCGCAGGTCGGACATATTTTTGTTTTCTTATCGGTTTCTGGACTCATACGGGCGGGGATTATACCATCGAAAAATTAGGGGGTTTTAAGGCACAAGCCCTTCCACCAGCACCATATTGGTTTTTGCATACTTGTGGCGCAACGCACGTGCCGGGGCATATTCCTGCGAGTTTAGCCAGCCCTTTGCCTTTTCCACGGAGGGGAATTCAAGGATCACGAGCCGTTTGGCTTGCCAGTCGCCTTCGAGCGTTTCGGTCTTGCCACCGCGTGCAATGTAGCGTCCGTCATATAAAGCCAGCGAGGGCGGCGCAGCCTGGATGTAATCCCGGTAGCCTTCGGGGTCGATCACTTCCACATCCACGATAATGTATGCGTTCATGTTTCATCCTTGGCAGCCACAGATTTACCCGGCAACGTGGTGACTAACACTTTATCCACACGACGCGCATCCATATCCATCACTTCAAAGCGCAGGCCGTTCCATTCAAAACGGTCCGCAGACTGCGGGATGCGTCCCAGCGAGAACATTACAAAGCCGCCGAGAGTCTCGTAATTTTCCTCTTCGGGCAGTTCGCGTAAATTGAAAATATCCTTGAAATCATCCACCGGCAACATGCCGTCCAGCAGCCACGAACCATCCTGGCGCTGGGTGGCCTGGGGTTCGTCTGTGCCAATGCCTTCGACGATCTCCGAGAGAATGTCATTGAGGGTGATCAGTCCCTGAACCGCGCCGAACTCATCCACTACCAGCATCAATTCCGCCTTGCCGCCCTTGAACATTTCCAATGCCTGAGATGCCTGCGCAGTCTCGGGGATGTAGATGGCGGGATGCAGGTGATTTTTGAGATTCAGTTTTTCACCGGCCATGGAGGCCAACAGCAGGTCGCGGGCGCGCACCACTCCCACCACGTTGTCCAGCGTATCGTCGCGGACTGGGAAACGCGAGTAGGGGCTTTCGGCGATCTTCTGGCGCGCTTCCTCCGGCGTATCGTTGATATCCAGCCAGACGATCTCGGTGCGCGGCGTCATCACCGAATACACCCGCTGGTCGCCGATGCTGAACACCCCTTCGATCATATCCTGTTCGGATTCTTCGAAGACTCCTGCCTGCCGTCCTTGATCGAGCAGCACCTGCAACTCCTCTTCCGTGACGGGCGGCTCGGTGGACGGCTTGATG
>CAYNQA010000109.1:0-9711 GCA_964399225.1 uncultured Anaerolineaceae bacterium | reverse complement strand
AGGTCAGCGGCTGTAAGCGAGTTGCGCACCTGGAAGCGATAACCGGCCGCCTGGGCCAATTCATACACCACAGCCTGATAAGAATTCGAAAGCGCAGGGTCCATATCCGCAGGGACAACGAGGATCACCAACGGGATGGATTGAGTGGCGGTGGGGACGACAGTGGGTGTAGGTTCGAGTGTCGGCGTTGGGGCAGGGGTTTCCTGCGAGCCGCAAGCGCCGAGCAGAAGGGTCAGGATCAGAAACAGAAACAGGATCGAAGTAGATTTGATGCGCACGTGTCACACTCCAGAACGAGATTTGGCTGATTATATATTACCCGGGTCAAATTTAAAAACGCACAAGAACATGGTGAGATGGATATAACGTGCGCGAACTTGTCGTGGTTCCAGAGAATCAATCACCCCGGAGGGACTCTCCGGGGTGAGGGCGGTTCCACTTTCGGGGAAGCGGGCTACTTGCTCTGGATCTTGATCGTCTTCGGGCGGGCGGACTCGGCCTTGGGCAGGCGCAGGGTGAGCACACCGTCGACAATCTTTGCCTCAGCCTTGGCCGAATCGACCGGGGCCGGCAGGCGCAGGGTGCGCTGGAACGCACCGCTCGGCAGTTCGCGCAAAAGATATTCACTCTCGTCAGGCTGATACTCGCCCTCGATACGGACCACATCCTCGAGGATGCTGATATTCACTTCCTCGGCCTTCAGGCCGGGCACAAGCGCGGTCAGCACGAACGCATCGTTCTCATCGCGGACATTGGCAGACAGGCGCTGTTCCGTCGAGTGGGCGGTACGCACCCAGCGGCGCGGACGGGCATACGGGTAAGATTGAAGATAGAAGGTCATGTCGGGCTCCTTATGTTTTATTGAATTGCCGCCATGATAACCACGCAAAGTTGGAGAAGCGCAAACGAAGGATCAATTTTTTGTAAGAGGAGATTTTGGCGGTTCAGCACCGCCGAGAACACGCAGAAGGGACGGCAAGGCACAAAGAGTATAATTTTCGGAATGTCAAA
The DNA here is from genome assembly GCA_964399225.1 of uncultured Anaerolineaceae bacterium. Lineage (GTDB taxonomy): Bacteria > Chloroflexota > Anaerolineae > Anaerolineales > Villigracilaceae > Denitrolinea. The sequence continues at coordinate 8,700 of CAYNQA010000109.1, read as the reverse complement.
ACGCCCCGTCTTCTTTGTAATGCTGATCGGCGCCATCATTGCCGGAGTGCTGATCTACCGTGCCATGACTCCCCGCGGCGCGCGCTCGAACCACGTTTGGGAATTCTTTGCCGACCCCGATTCGCACGCGGACTGGAAAATGGCCGCCGGCACCCGTTGCGGCGAGGCCCCCTTTATTTTTCCCACCGATGGGATGATCGGCTTTTTGTGGGATGACTCATTCCGCATCGGTCACCGCCATCAGGGCATCGATGTCTTCGGCGGGAACGGGCTGGGGGTTACGCCGGTCATCACAGCCTATGATGGTTACCTGACACGCATGTCCGATTGGAAATCCTCGGTCATTCAGCGCGTGCCGAGTGACCCGCTTCAGCCCGGACGTCAGATCTGGCTCTATTACACCCACATGGCCGACGAAGCAGGCAACTCTTACATCGTTGCCGATTTTCCGCCCGGCACCCGCGAGGTCTTCGTCCCTGCGGGAACACTGCTCGGCTATCAAGGTAATTACTCCGGCGACCCAAACAGTCCCACCGGCATTCACCTGCACTTCTCGATCGTGCGCGATGACGGCAATGGCAGTTTCCGTAACGAGCTGGATATCAACAACACGTATGATCCCTCGCCGTATCTTGGCTTGCAACTGAATGCCAACAACGCCGACGGGGAAGTGCCGCTCTGCCCTCCGCCTGCGCAGTGATTTTGCCCATCGAAATGTGCGCCATCGCGCGATACAATGGGATTGGAGCATCTCATGGAATTCAAAGATAAAGTTGTACTCATCACCGGGGCGGGCCGCGGCACAGGCAGCCTGGTAGCCGAAGCCTTCGCCGAACAAGGCGCATCACTGGCTCTCAATGACGTTTCCCCCATGAATGTGGACATACTCGCCGCGAACTTGCGCGCGCATGGCGCGAACGTGAAGGTGTTTGTGGAAGATGTGGCCAAGAAGGTTGGCGTGCAGGCGCTGGTGAAGCAGGCCGAAGATACCTTTGGCCGCATCGACATCATCATCAACCACGCTTCAGTGGAACCGCATGTACCCCTGCTCGACATGGATGAATGGGACTGGCACCGTGTCCTCGATGTGAACCTGACCGGGGTGTTCCTGATGATGCAAACGGCCGGGCGAATCATGCGCGCGAACGGGGGCGGCGTGATCATCAACGTCGCTTCGTTGAGCGAGGGCACCATCACGCTGGACCGCTCAGCCTATATCGCCGGCCTGTATGGCATGGTGGGACTGACACGCCAGGCCTCGCGCGAACTTTTCGCGCACAACATCCGAGTCCATGCGGTGGGACGGGGATTGGGCCGTTTTCAAAATACCGCCACCACCATCCCTGCAGACCTGAGCCGGGCGGTGCTGTTCCTCTGCAGTCCGCGCGCGGCGCATTTGACCGGCAACATCGTAAATCTGCCGTAGTCCCAGTACAGGATGTGAACATGAATCCACTCCATGAGTACCGCGCACATTTACTCGACCGGTTGGAAGCGAAAGCCCGCGAGTTCCGGGCCGCAGTCCAGTCCAGACAAGAGGCGGAAGCCCCGCTGGCCGATGGATGGTCGGCACACCAACTGGCCGTCCACACGCGCGATGTCCACAAGATGGTGTATGGGGCGCGCATCCAGCGCACGATCGCCGAGGAGAATCCCACATTCGAGAATTTCGATGGCGATGCTTGGATGGCCGAGCATTACGACACCAGCGAGCCGGTCGATTCGGTGCTGAACGAATTGGTGGACCTTGTGGCGCAAACAGTTGCAATGCTGCGAAACGTACCGGCCGCGGCATGGTCGCGTCCGAGCCGCCATGAAACCTACGGCGGCGGCTTCACCACACAGACCTGGGTGGAACGCTCCCTCGCGCACATCGAGGAACACTTGATAACGTTGAAACAAGAAAATAATAATTGACAAAAAATCGCCCCGCATGTGCGGGGCGATTTTTTTTTTTGCAGATCTATCCGAACAGCAGCGAGGCGATGATGAAGTAGACGATGAACGCCCCGGCACCGATCGCGCCGGTCAGAATGTACTTCAACAACGTGCTCTGCGATGAGCGGAACATCTTGATGTTGAACGACATCGCCAGCACGCCAAGCATGCCGCCCAGCGCGCCGCCAAAGAAGATCATCACGAGCGGCAGTCCGTTCCAGGCCCATTCGTACCACTTGAGCGGTTCCACGAGGTCGAGCGGTTTCCCGTCCACCAGCAGGCCGGGCACATCGAGAAAATTATTGCGGAAGGTAAAAACGACATCCTTGCCGTCGTTCCGGCGCACGATCATTTCACCGCGGCCTTTTCCTTTTTGTGCAGGCTGGCCATTCACCAGCAAGCGCGGACCGGCAAAAAAGCCAGCCGGTTCCACAACGATCTCCTGGCCTTCAAAGCCCGGGAGTCTGACAGGGTAAGACATAAAGCCTCCTTGAAAAAATAGTGATGGAATAAAAAGAAAACGGGCAGTGCCCATAAAAGCACTGCCCGTTTTTTACCACAGAGTCATCCCAAGAAGAGTTGACAACCATGTAAGGAGGAAAGGATACAATTCCAGTCCGATTAAACCAACCAGAATGCCAAGAATCGCGCCTGCCACAATATCAGAAACGTAATGTACGCCCATTGCCACGCGTGCCAGCGAAACAAGCGGCGCCCACAACCACAGCACAAACGCGAGCCAGGCGGGAGCCAAGCCACTGGCCAGCACGGCGATCAAAAATGCGCGCGCCGCATGCCCCGAGGGAAAGGAGTGCGGATCGGTGTTGCGATAGATGCCGCCCCACTCGCCTTCGGGACGCCGCCGCCGCACCGTGAACTTGATGGCCATCACGATCGCGGCCAGCGCGCCAATACCAAGGAACTCCACCACTTCCCAAAGTTTCCAGGCGGGGGAACTAAAGAACCACAGCCCGATCAGCGCCGCCCACCAGAACCACGAGTCACCTGAATGGGCAAAGAAGACCGCCAGCGTGCGCAACAGGCCGGGTTGTTCGGCCACACGGAGGCGGTCAGAGAGACGCGCGTCGAGTTCGAGGAGAGATCGGAACGTCATTTCACCTTTTTTGATTTCGCGGCAGGCTTGGCAGAAGACGACTTCGCCGCCGGTTTCTTTTTCGTGGAGGATGCCGCAGGCGCCTTCGACGGAGCCTTGCGCGGACTCTTCGCTTCTTTCACAGGGACAGCGGCGCTCTTCATCGCGGACTCTTTCGCCATATCTTCGCGCAGCATTTCGAGCTGGTGCGGCTTGTCCACATCCATGCACGGTTCGGCGCGGTCCCAGATGATGGCGCGGCCTTTGATGCCAAGGCGGGTGGAGAGCAAGGTCACCAGTTCATCGAGGGTGATGCTGCGCGTGAAAATCTTCCAGAACACATCAAGACCTACGATGGAAGCCTGCGTGAGCGGCGACTTGCGATTGCCGATCAGGCGTTCCCACAGGTCGAGGTGTTCGGTGGCCATGCTCACGTGCGCAACGTGAATATCCGCGCCGCACATTTCCATCCCTTTCAGGCGTGTGAATGTGCGCCTCGAATTGGGATAGCGCGCTTCCATCACCTCGCGCGGACAAACGCCGTAGTACATCTCATCGTTGGTTTGCTTGCAGGTATCCACCAGCCAGTCCACCATGTCGCCTTTCAGCGCGGGGATGTCAGAGGAGACCACCAGCACGTACTCCGTCTTCGAGTCCAGCTCGAGCGCCTTGTTCACTCCGGCCACGATGTTCGAGAGCATGCGTCCCTGGTTGGAGATGTAGTGGATCGGTTTTTTACTGACCAAGCCGGTCTTGGCGGAAAGGCCGATCATCACGATACCTTCCACGCTCCTGGCGTCGCTGAGCGCGTCCACTATCCATTGGATCATCGGTTTGCCAGCAACATCGATCAGGGCTTTGGAGTCGCCTTTGGAAAATTGATACAAGGGGTCTTCCGGTTGGGGAATTCCGCCTGCGGTAACGATTGCGTACATAAAGCCTCCTGGTGTATTGTCATTACGAGGAGCGAAGCGATCTGCTTTGCGAGGGGTTGCCTCGCTCCGCTGGTAATGACACTAGTTTAGTTCCTGCAACTGCGGCTCGAAGCCAAGCTTCGCAAGCAGTTCCGAATATTCCGGCCACGTGAGCGGACGGTTCTTGCCCGAGATGGCCACCAGCGCGGCCTCCATCATGTTCGTGCCGAACGAACGTCCCTCGAGGACCGGCGTGGTGGTGATGAGATATTTCACGCCAGCCTTCTTGAAAGCATCAACATCTTCGGGAGTGGTGGTATTCGTCACGATCACCTTGCCCGTCAACTTGTCGGGCATGAAGCGCTTGATGTAGTGGCAATCACCCGCAATGACCGTGGCCCAGTCGTAATACTTGCCGTGTTTGGGAGTGCGCTTTTCCTGTTTCTCACCGGTCGGGTAGAGCCAGGCAAAGGGCAGACGCCCGGCGATCGGCATCAGCACCGCCGCTATCAATTTCAAATTGCTCAACTTGCGAATCGCAATGGGGATATCCAGGCCAAACATCAGGTCGCCAAAGACCGTTTCGTAACCGGCCTCGGCGAAACACTTCGAAAGCCCCCAACGGTCCACGCCGACAGTGACCAATACTTTTCGGCCGTGATCGTCGAGATGTTTTTTGATGCGCTGTTCCAGGAATTCCGCCGCCTTGTTTTCGAGCGTGTTCTTCAAACCACCCCCGTCCACCAATGGTGTCTTCTTCACAAAACGCACCATCGGCAGGACAGAATAGAAGGGATATTTTTTACCGTCCACTTCCGCGCTCAGGTCGGCGCCACCCACCCCAAAGGCATCCACCTGCCCATCGAGTTCCTGATACTTGCGCGCGGCGGCCTCCATATCACCGTCTGTGCCGATGCGTTCAATGCTGACCTTTTCGCCAAGCAAGGTCACTTCCACTGCCTTGTTACGTTTCGAAGAACCGATGCTGATGCTGACCGCACGCTTCATGATGCTTCTCCTGTGAAAAATTCTGCCGGGAGTATACCGCAGAAACGAATATTCGCTTTCTCGAAGTAAAATCAAGATGGAGGCCGATATGACACGCAAACTAATGTGGATCTTCCTTGCCCTATTCATTCTGCTGAACGTATACAGCACGCTCATCGCCCGCCTGAATTTGGTTCAGCTTGCCAGCCCAATGCTCACCCCGCTCACCACCCTGGCCGGGTTCGCCTTTGCCCTCACACATGCCAGCCTGCGCCGCAACTGGCGCGCCGCGTTGACCTTGTTCCTCATCTCCTTTGTAATCAGCCTGGCATTTGAAAGCATCGGCGTGGCCACCGGTCTGGTATATGGACCCTACCACTACACCGCCAAACTGGGACCGAAATTCCTCGGCCTCGTGCCTTACATCATCCCGGCCGCCTGGTTCATGATGATGTACCCATCGCTGGTCATCGCTGAGCGGCTTGCACCCCAGAAGAATGGGTGGACGCGCGGGCTGGCCGTTGCGGTTATCGGCGGCATCGTCATGACAGCCTGGGACGTGGCAATGGATCCGATGATGGTGCGCGGCGAACATTGGATCTGGGAAGTGAACGGTCCCTACTTTGGGATTCCCCTGCAAAACTACTGGGGCTGGTGGTTGACCACTTTCACAGTCTTCCTCATCTATTGGCTGGTGTCGCAGCGCGGGAATATTGTAGATAACACCAAAGACGATCGTCTCGCCGTGGCAGGCTACATCATCACCGGGGTAAGCACATTGCTGGTCTGCACCGACCCGGACGTGATCAGCGTGCTCGGCGGCGCGGCACTGGCCGGCTTCTTCGCCATGTCTCCGTGGGCGGTGATGGGGTGGATGAGAGCTGGAGAATAGGGGTTTATCAGATCATAAAAAACAGCCCGACTCAATGTCGGGCTGTTTTTTTTACGGCAAGAATGCTCCTGCTCTGTTACTTGACGAAGATGGTGTTTGGAAAACCGAGCGCGGAGAAGAACTTGAGCAGGAAGGCTTCACCGTTGACCTGCGCCTGGGTCAGGATGCCATCTTCCATGGCGGCTTTGAGGATCTCCTGTTCGGCGGCCTGACGGGCGAGAGTCTCCAAGTCCATCACGCCCTGACTGAGGATGCCGGTCTCGCGGTCGTAGACATAGGATTTTTCATTGTCGAGCGTGGCCACGAAGACCTCGGCCGGCGGCAGGGTGACGTAGAGTACGCCGCCCTCATAGCGCATGTGCTGGGGTTCGAGCTTGGCCATGTCGATGCCGGCAATGACGTAGCCGTGCGCAACGAAGAGAAGTTTGTCACCGAAGAGGAAGCTGAAGGTGCCCTGTCCCTGCTCGGCGGTGATGACCTTTTCAATGGAATACTGGATCGTTTCAAGGCGGGCCAGCGCGCGGATCTCGGTGATGTAAGTGACCGGGTCCGGGATGAGCGTGGGAGTTGGGTTCATCAACTGCGCCACCTGGGTCTGCATGGCCTGATTGGCCTCGGAGAGAGGCTGGAGGGCAGAGTTGGCATTGGCCGCCGTCTGGTTCACCGCATCGCGCACCGTGGTGACGATGAAGTAGATGCCCGCGCCCAGAACGACCAGCAGCATGAAATTAAAGAAGGCGTTACCGTTATTTTTCATATGCGGCATTATAAACGCGATGAATGACAGGGGGATGATTTTTTCCTTGCAGTTTTCTAATTTGGTTTGCCACTTGTCCGAACCTGCCAACCTCGTTATGATTGACTCATGCCGCATCGCACCCGATTGATCTTTATTGTTTGCTTGCTGATCGCAGTCCTCTCGGCCTGCAACCTGCCGGTCTTATCCCCTTCCGGGACAGAGACGCCGGCGACGGCCTCAGCCGCTGTCACCGAGGAGGGAAGCGGGACTCCCACCGAGACAGCGATCCCGACGCCGGAACCGGGTCAGCCGGGTAATCCCATTCTGTTGGCGCTGCCTCCGTCGCAGGTGACAGACGGGGAGGCTATTTCGAACGGCCAGCAACTGGCGGCATTGATCCAGGAGGCAAGCGGGTTGCAAGTGGTGGCGGTGGCGCCGTCATCGTATACGGGTTTGATCGACGCGATGCGCATCGGAAATGCCCACATTGCCAGCCTGCCGCCTTATGAGTTAGTGAAGGCGTATGAGCAGGGCGCGGTAACAGCGGCCTTCGCCTCCACCGATAAAGAGTTGGCTGTGTACGGGGCGCAATTCCTGGCGCGCAGTGACCGTTTTGAATCTTTTTTCGACCCGAATGCGGGACGTAATTTCAAGGAACCGCCCGAGGCATTGATCCAATTCAGCGGCAAGAAGCCATGCTGGACCACGGCCGATTCGCTTTCGGGATACCGCCTGCCGATCGGGGTGTTGAATGCCTATCAGGTGCCCACGCAAGAAGGCGCGTTCATGCAGAGTCATTTTTCGGTGGTGCGCGCCATCATGCTGGGATCGGTGTGTGATTTCGGTGCGACCTACATTGATGCGCGCACCTACCCGGTGTTGCTCGATGAATATTCAGGCTTGATGAATGAAGTGGTGGTGGTCTGGCAGATCCCCCCGGTCATTCCGTACGAGGGATTGTTCCTTTCGAGCAGCCTGCCGCCTGAAGTTCAAACCCAGTTGCGCGCGGCGCTGGCGCAGGTGGCGCTTTCGGGCGAGGGCCAGCGCTTGATGGAGACGTTATACAATGTGAGGAACATCATCCCGGTGGAGGATGTGTTCTACGCGGAGTTCGTACGCTTCATCATCGCATCCGGCGCAGACTGGGACAGCCTGGTGCATTGAAAGTATAATGAGACCGCTTTGCTGATCTGATCTCGATCCGCTAATCCGCGCTAATCTATGGCAATCCAATTTTGCGAAGATGGGTGTAGGTTAGCGGAAACTTTTTATCAATCGCCACACGAGGAGAGACTTCCATGTACGATCCGAAAAAACTGGATGAACTGAAGAACTCGCTAGAAAAATGGGAGGAGACCAGCCTGCAAAAGGCGCTCGCATCCCTGCCGGAACGCCGCGACAAATTCATTACCACATCCTCCGAATCCATCAACCGCCTCTACACTCCGCTCGATGTGGCGGATATGGACTATACGTCCGACCTCGGTTTGCCGGGCGAATATCCCTACACACGCGGAGTTCACCCCACCCTGCACCGCTCCAAGCTCTGGACGATGCGCATGTTCGCCGGTTTTGGAACGGCCGAAGAAACCAACCAGCGCTTCAAGTACCTGTTGGAACAGGGACAGACCGGTCTCTCCATCGCCTTCGACCTCGCCACTCTGATGGGCTACGACACCGACCAGCCCGAGGCGCTCGGCGAATTCGGCAAGTGCGGCGTGGCGGTCTCCTCATTGAAGGATATGGAGATCCTGCTCGATGGTATCCCGCTGGACAAGGTCTCTTCGAGCATGACGATCAACTCGCCGGCCGCGATCGTCTGGGCCATGTACATTGCCGCCGCCGAAAAACAAGGCGTGCGCGCGGACCAGTTGCGCGGCACGATCCAGAACGACATCTTGAAGGAATTCATCGCGCAGAAGGAATTCATCTTCCCGCCCGAGCCTTCGATGCGTCTTGTAGTGGACACGATGGAGTACGGCTCCAAGTCTGTGCCGCAGTGGAACACTATTTCGATCAGCGGGTACCACATCCGTGAGGCCGGGTCGACTGCCGCGCAGGAGTTGGCCTTCACGCTGAGCGACGGCCTCGAATACGTCCGCTGGGGTATTGCCCGCGGCATGGACGTGGACGAATT
>CAYNQA010000108.1:0-9720 GCA_964399225.1 uncultured Anaerolineaceae bacterium | reverse complement strand
TTGCGGCATAAAACTCCATGACGGCATCGACAACATACTTCTGCTGGTCTTCGGTTAGCTCAGGGTAGATGGGCAGGGCTAGGCTTTCGAGCGAAGCGCGCTCGCTGTGCGTGAAATCGCCGGGGTGATAGTTCAAATCTTCGAAGCAATCCTGCAAATGGAGCGGCAGCGGGTAATAGACTTCGGTACCGATGCCGCGTGATTTCAAGTGTGCCTGCAAGGCGTCACGCTTCGAGGAGCGGATCACGAACTGATGATAAATGTGACGGCCAAAGCCGGTCTCGGCGGGCATGACCAACTCAGCAGGAGCGCCCGCTTCAGCGAACAACTTGCGATAGCGGTTCGCGTTGTGCTGGCGGGCGGAGGTCCAGCCCTCGAGGTATTTGAATTTGGCATGCAGGATGGCGGCTTGCAACGCGTCGATGCGGAAGTTGCCGCCGAGCAGGCGGTGATAATACTTGGGCTGGGCGCCGTGCGCGCGCAACATCTTCAATCGCTGCGCCAGCGACTCGTCGTTGGTCACGACCATGCCTGCATCACCATACGCGCCGAGGTTCTTCGACGGGAAGAAACTCAGACATCCCATCGCACCGATCGAACCGGCACGGCGTCCGCGATAGTCCGCGCCGATGGCTTGCGCGGCGTCTTCGATCACGGCCACCCCGTGGCGAGACGCGACATCCATGATCGTGTCCATGTCCGCCATTTGGCCGTACAAGTGAACGGGAATGATGGCTTTCGTCCTGGAGGTGATCGCCGCCTCGATCTTCTTTGCATCGATGTTGAACGTGGACGGTTCAATGTCCACGAAGACCGGCTTCGCGCCGAGGCGGGCCGCGCATCCGGCCGTGGCGAAGAAACTGAACGGTGTGGTGATGACTTCGTCGCCGGGCTTGATATCGAGCGCCATCAACGCGACGAGCAGTGCGTCGCTGCCGGATGACACCCCGATCCCGTATCGGCACTGACTATATTCGGCTACGGCCGTTTCGAGCGCTTCCACCTCGGGGCCGAGGATGAAGTGCTGACTTTCGAGCACGCGCGCGATGGCGGCATCCACGTCCGCGCGGATGGAGTCGTACTGTCCCTTCAGGTCGAGCAACGGGACGCCGGTGATTTTTTGAGTCATCGGATTATCCTTCGAGTGATTTTTCTTCGGGCCAGTCGAGACAACGCAAGATGCCAGCAGGCTCCTCGCGATAGCGCCACCCGCTTTCGGGACAGGTGCGAACGCCGGAGGAATCCGGCGCGGGCAGGCGCTGACCGTGGCGGCTCATCCATCCCTTTTGGACGGCGGGCACGCCCAACATCAGCGCATAGTCCGGGACATCAGTGCGGACGACCGCGCCCGCGCCGATGAAGGCGTAGCGTCCGACCGTCACGCCGCAGACGATGGTGGCATTGGCGCCGATGGTCGCGCCGCGACGGATGAGCGTGCGGCGGTATTCGCTCTTGCGCGAAATTTCAGAACGCGGGTTGATGACGTTTGTGAACACGCAGGAGGGACCGCAGAAGACATCGTCTTCGAGTTCGACGCCGGTGTAGACCGAGACGTTGTTCTGAATGCGCACGTTGTCGCCGATGACCACGCCGCCTGCCACGTTGACGTTCTGGCCGAGCACACAATTGCGGCCGATCTTCGCGTTGGCCAGCACGTGGCTGAAATGCCAGATCTTTGTCCCCGCGCCGATCTCGCAGGGCTGGTCAACGAACGAACTGGAGTGAACAAAATAATCCATAAGGAGGTTCTTTTTTCTTTCTCAACACGAAGGCACCAAGTCTCAAAGACTCAAAGAAAAAACTTCGTGGCTCCGTGACTTTGTGTTGTTTTATCTCACGCTCAAGCCGATACCGGCGTATTGCGAATACGATGCACCAACTCGATCGAAGGCCGCGCATCTTCGATGGTGAAGCCCCGTCCGTCCAATGTCTCTTCGTAGACGCGCGTGTGCAGGTCGGTGAAGCCTTCGGAGAACTCGATCTCATCGCCATCGATGGTCAGCGAGCGGAAGGTGCTCTTGCCGCCGGGTTGGGCAGGATACGGCAGGTCGTTGCGGTCAATGGAGAGCGACCAATTCACGTCTGCACGTTCCAACTCGATCAGTCCGCGCATGCGATTGTCATTCGACTCGTACATGCGCACATCGCCCGCTTTTCCGAACAGCCACATCAACAGGTCGAAGAAATGGATGCCGATGTTCGTCGCCAGTCCGCCCGATTTGTCGGGGCTGCCCTTCCACGAGGTGTGGTACCACATGCCGCGCGAGGTGATGTATTTGAGGTTGATGCTATATCGGCGGTCGCTCGAATCGTTCTGCAAGCGTTCGCGCAACTCGATCAACTTCGGGTGCACGCGCAACTGCAAAATGGTATAGATACGGCGGCCGTACTCGGCTTCGAGTTCCTGCAGCGCATCCAAGTTCCACGGGTTGATCACCAGCGGTTTCTCGCAGATCGCATCCGCGCCGACGCGCAGGGCCAGGCGGCAATGTGCATCGTGAAGATAGTTTGGCGCGCAGACCGAGACGTAATGCACGCGCTGATCGTCCGCTCCGCGGCGCAGTTTTTCGAGGTGACGGTCAAAACGCTCGAACTCCGTGAAGAAGCGGATATCGAATGAATACTTATCCAGGACACCGACCGAGTCCTTCGGGTCCACGGCGGCAACCACACGGTTGCCCGTGTCGTAGATCGCCTTCAAATGTCGCGGGGCCACAAATCCGCCGACGCCGGTCACTGCAAAATTTTTCATTTTATTGTTATCCATGACAATCCATTGAAAAAACTATACTAGTGTCATTGCGAGGGCGGTGATCTTCCGCCCGAAGCAATCTCTTGATCGCACCGGGGGATTGCTTCGTCGCTGCGCTCCTCGCAATGACAGCAATCTTACGAAGCCTTGGCAATGCGCTTGAACCAATCCTGCAAACGCGACGAGCGCAGGTAGAACATGCTCAGGTTGGGATAATCGAGGTGGCTCTTCGGCGGCAACTTGAGCAAAGCATCATACTCGGGTTGGCTCATGCCGAATTTTTTCAGGACAAAGTCATGGTCCTGGCGGCGAAGCGACTCGGGGTAGGTCTCCGAATCCAGGCGGCGCAGCGCATCATCCCTGGACATCTGTCCGGACACGACCAACGAGGCGAGGTGCGGCAGGCGCTTGTCGAAACCGAACTTGTCCACGAGGAAGGCACCCTGATAGAAACGCGTCCACACGGACTCGTAGTGCTTCTCCGGGTACGGTCGATAGCCGACTTCCTTTTCCAGGATCTGGATCGCCTGCGCTTTGTCGTAATCGAAAAAATTAAGCAGGTTCACCATTCGCAGGCGGCGGAAGAAAACATAATACGCAAACTGGAACAGGCCCAACCGAGGAAAGGTCTTGAGCGGGCGCGACCCGAATTGGCGGTGTACGGCGCGGATGTGGAAATAGTCGATAGCGGTGTAGGTCCACGCCAGCGGCATCATCCCTTCGGTCTTCAAATTGGCGCCGCTCAAAATGTACTTGACGCCATGCTTTTGTGCCTGACTCCATAGTAGTGCATTGATGGCGTGATCGGTCGGGATCTCGGCATTTGGCACCGAGGCTTTCAGGAAGGACTTCTGCAGGTCGCAGAACTCGTCCCAGTCTACGACGAGTGTGTAGAGATCGATATCCAACGCAGACAGGACGCGCTTGATATTGTCCACGGCGAGTTCGGAATTCCAGCCGTTGTCAAAGTGGACGGCGAGCGGGCGCAATCCCAATTTCTTTACGAGATAGGCAACGTATGAACTATCCGCTCCCCCGCTCACACCGAGGATGCAGTCATATTCCTTGCCGCGTCCACTGGCCTTGATCGTTTCGACCAACGCATCCAACCGCCGTTGACGTTCCTCCGGCGAAAGCAACTCGCGCTGGGCGCGCACATCGTACTGATGACAATGATTGCAAACGCCCTGCTCATCGAAGACGATCTCTGGGTCGCTGGTGTCCATCACGCAGCGGGTACACATTTGATACGGTCGACTCATTTCATTTCACCTGCAAACGTCTGCTTCAAATCTGCGCGCGAGGGATAGCTGATCAACACGGCGCGATGCTTGCCCTGGAATACGAACATGCTCCCCGCCGCGGCTCCGGACGCTCCGGCCTGCACCGCCGCACGGAAATCTTCCAACTTCCCCGCCCCGCCGCTGACGATGACCGGGATATCGGCGTTGCCCGCAATGGTTTTCAACAGTTCGATGTCATAACCTTGCATCGAGCCATCGCGGTCGATGGAGTTGAGGATCAATTCACCCGCGCCGCGCTTTTCCATCTCACGCGCGAATTCGACGGGATCTTTGCCGGTCCCTTTGCGGCCGCCGTTGACCATCACTTCGTTCTTGCCCCAGAAATTCCGCTTGTAATCAATGCAAACCACCGTGCTGGATGAACCAACGAGACGCGAGAGATCCGTTACGAGGTCCGGGTTTTGAACCGCGGACGTGCACAGGATGATCTTTTCGATGCCCGAGGTCACCAACTTGCGGGCCTGCTCCACATCGGTCACATGTCCCCCGTAGCCGATGGGCATGAAGGCCTCGGTCACGATCTCGCGGATCAGGTCATATTGGATCGGCGCGTTCTGCGGCGTGGCTTGAATGTCGAGCAGGACGAGTTCGTCCACTTCGCGCTCGTTGAAAATTTTGACCGCATTGCGCGGATCGCCGACATAGACCGCATCCTTGAAGCGCGCAGTCTTGACCAGTCCCGTGCCGCGCAGTAACAACGTTGGAATGACGCGAGGCAGGATCATGGATTCCACCTCACGAAGTTCTCAAGGATCTTTCGCCCGTAACGGTGGCTTTTCTCCGGGTGAAATTGTGTGCCAAGAATATTTCCCTTGCCGAGGATCGAGTGAAAAGGCAATCCGTAATCAGTGGACGCAAGCACGACATCTTTATCGAGACAGTTCACGTAATAACCATGCACAAAATAAAAACGCGGCTCTTCACCGAGATCGTTCAATAATGCGTGAGGTTTCTGAATTTGGATTTCATTCCAACCCATGTGAGGGATTCGCAAACGAGTCGGGCTGCCGTCGAAATTGAACCGCAAGGTCTCCGCATCCAGCCAGCCAAGGCCGGGCAACTGTCCCTCCTCGCTGCGGCGCGAAAGCAACTGCATTCCCAAACATATTCCAATGAACGGGGTTTTATTTTCCAACACTTTGCGCGTCATGAGCGGAATCAAATTCAAATCGTTCAAGCGCTGCATGCCCTGATCGAACGCGCCCACACCAGCCAGGATCAAACGCTCCGCTGATTCGATCCGCTTCGGGTCGTTCGTCACTTCGGCTTGCACGCCGATCTGTTTGAGCATGTTGGCGATCGAACCGAGGTTGCCCATGCCATAATCAATGATCACGATCATTGCACTGCCATCCGATACACGTCCAAAACGCGTTCTGTCACGCTGGGGATATCCAGGCCTTGCTGGAATAATTGCCCGCGTCCATTTGAACGCCTGCCAGATTCCAAAACCGTCTCAACCAACTCCGCCAACTGCGCCGCATCATACGGACGCACACCGCCGGGCTCCACACCCTGCAACCGTTCGCGCACGTCGCCGCATGGTACAGAGACGATCGGCAGGTCACAGGCCATCGCTTCCTTCACCAAATCTGGACTGCCCTCGTGCAACGATGTGACCAGCAGACAGTCGCTGGCGTTCATGCGCAGCGCCACTTCCTCGCGCGTATACGACGAGATCGCCTCCAACCGCACCCCATGCGGGTGAGGCCGGAGCCGGGCTACCGTCTCCTCCGCGAGCGGACGGTTCTTCACCACCTGCCCGCTGCCTACTCCAGCATTGAAGAGGAGCACTTTCTCGCTTAGGTCCCATCCCAGTTTTTTTCGTGCGTCATCGCGCGGAATGGGAGAAAAGATTTCCGTATTGATTCCGTTGGGAAGATTATGCGTTTTCTTCTGTAACGACTTGGGCAACGAATTGAACAATCCGCTGCCATTCACCACGATCCGCTTCGCCCCCGAAGCCGCCCACAGACTCAAGGCCTTGCCCAACCGGTCACGCATACGCCACTTCCAGCCGGGGTTCGATGTCCCTTGCAGGTCCGAACCGCGGAACGTGACCACGAACGGAACCGGTCCGGCCGCGCGGCGTGTGATGGCGGCAACCATCGTGCCGTAGTAAGCCACTACGAGGTGCGGACGGAAGCGGGAAATCTCAGCGGTCAACTCGCGCACGTTGCGCAGGATCCCGCCCGGGGAGGTCCGATCGTCCACGCCGAAGAGGCGGACTTCGTTCCCCGCCCGCTTGAGAAATTCGATCTGAGTCGCATACGCGTGGGGGACTTCGGCGCCGGCAGGAGTCCGTGCGGCATCCACCGTAATGAGAATGCGCAGGCGATCAGTCATCCTGCGGCTGTTCCTCATCGGGAAGCAAACTGGCGGCAGCCAGGCCAAACGCAAAGGACGGTGCAACCATACGGGTGGCCGAATGAACCATGAACATCAGTGCCCAAGCTGTAAACCCCACCGATATGCCTTTCCATAAGGGGTCCTGGCGTGACAGCACGCGCGCAAAGAAGACCAACGCCCAGAGCACCATGACAGCGATGCCAAAAAATCCATGCTCGGCCAGCAAGCGGCTGTATTCGGTATGCGTTGGTTTCGGATACCCGAACGCGGAGAAGTGATACTTGGGCGACTGGCCCACCCCCACACCCAATACCGGGTTATCCAGGAATACCCGGTAATCGATCTGAAAAAGCACATCGCGGTCGGTGGTATCGAGACTGCTGAAACGCGTCACCACCGTGCCGCCTGTAATGCGGTTGACGATCGGGAAGAGGACGAAGTATCCCAAGAGTCCCAGAAGAACCAAAATTCCCAAGATGCGAAAGAACAACCGCCGATCGCGGATCATGAATACTGAGCCCAGTCCAGCAGCGCCTAGCGCCGTCCACACACCGCCGCGTGAAAATGTCAGCACGGCGAGGGTGAGCAACCCCAGAGAGGAGGCGATCATCGTGTAACGCACCCTGCGGTCTTTTCCGGACAGGAAGATATAAAAGAAAGCCGCGGTTGCGCCAAGCGCCAGCGCCGATGAGACCTGATTGGCGCCGATACCGCCGGTGATCGCTTCATCTTCACCCCTGCCGGAAAACGTCACATCGTTCGTTAAGAGCATGAATATCACGAACATGCCCATGGCAATGGCCGGGGCAATGGTGGCCAGCAACAACTGTTGAATTTCTTTGCGGGTAAATGTTATTCCGCCAAAGGCCATGGAAAGAAAGGCGATTGCCACGGGTCCGGCTAATTGATATGAAATGGCTTGCCGATCAAAAGGAGCGATCAAGACCCCGGGAAGGAGAAGTATAAGGAAAAGGAGAGGCCACAGCAGGTTTTTTCCCAACAGCCGAAAACGCAGGATGAGCAGGATGCTGAGCAGGATGGACGCGTACTTCCCGTATTCGGACAGGAGGGACGCCTCGGTGCCGCGCCACAGGATCTCACAACTCGCAATGTAGGCGATCACAAAGGACGCCCGGGCGGGCCGCTCGTCGCGCAGGGCATAAGATACTCCAAGCAGAAGGGTGAGAACAGAATGGATCCTGCCGATGACCGGCACATTCCAGAATATCAACATGAGCGGTGCGTTCCACGCCAGAAAGCGGATGATCTGAGTGAAAGGAAGATTCTCACCGTTTGAAACTGTTTCCGCTGTTTTCACAAATCGCCGCAGGCCGGGCGAAACCCCGCCCAAACTTTCCGGGCGTTCAAAATTACCTCTGGTTGTGGTCGTTTTATATGCCATGGTTCCTACTCAGGCTCGTCATTATCGCTATCGCTCAACGTCCAGCAATTATCACTGTCGAATGCAGACATCAATTCCGCAGATTCGCTCCACCAGCAAAAGCCGCAGGGAGCGGAGAGCAGAAATCCCAATCGGCGGGCGCATTTCATTAACTGCGGTCCCGAAGCAACCACAGTCACCTGACTTGATCCGTTTGCGATCGCATCCTGTACCGCCAGGGTCAACAGATCGCGGATGGCATCCAGGTCATCAAAGTCACCGAACAGATCGAGAATACGGGTATAACGCAACCCATCCGGCTGTGTCAAGTGACGTGCGATCAGGTAGTGCGTGGGAGTGGCCGTGCCTGCCAGGTAATAGCGGAACTCCTCGGGATGAGGCGCCTGTTTATACCGCCACTCAAAATATGCTTCATCACGGAAGGTCGTGTTCAATTTGCCGCTGTTGGCATGCAGGAAAATATTCGCAAACACTCCCGCGTCGAAGGATTCCAACCGCCAGGCCAGAGGGGTTTTTCGTGAACCCAACCCGCCTCGCCAAAGGGCCGCCAACGGACGTAACATTTGCGCACCGGCGCGGATGATCTGCCCACGCCAGCCTTGTGCATTGCGCACCGATTTCACATGCGGGGGATTCAACGGCAGGAGCAGAACGCGCGCGTCTTCACGCACGCCCCAGCCATGCTTGCGATGAATGATGCCGGCCAGTTCATTTGGAAACCCCAGCAACAAGTCGGACATTTCGCGCACACGCTGGTCCACCAAACTCTGCAAACCACGGCCGCGAAACTCCGGAGCAATCACCAGGTCCACCCACCAAAGCGCGGAGTGGACACGTCCCGCCGCCCAAACCTGGGTGGGGATGAGCGCGCAATACCCGGCGATCTGCCCATCCACTTGCACAACCAGGCGGTTGGCATTCGAACGATGCAGCCATGCGCCATGCGCTTTGAGGAAGTCGCTTTTAGGCGGCGAGTAAACGCGGCGCAGGAACGCATCCAATGCGGCTGGGTCTACTTGCGAGGCGTCGAGAAGCTTGGGATCAGACATGCAGATAATATTCTTCGAACTTGCGCAGGATGGTGTCTGTGCCAAAGTCCGCTATGACGCGGGCGCGACCGGCTGCGCCCATTTGTTTGGCACGCTGCGGGTCGTTTAGCAACGTGCGCAGCGCGTCCGCGAACCCGTGGACATCGCCGCGCTCCACCAGCAACCCGCTCAGCCCGTCGTCCACGATGCGGGGGATGCCCCCCACGCGAGTCGCGATGACGGGCAGTCCGGCCGCCATGGCCTCCAGCACTGCATTGGGCGTCCCCTCGCTATCCGAGGTGAGACAAAAAATCTCGAGACGGGACAACACGGCCGGGACGTCGGAGCGGAAGCCGATCAGTTTCACCCGCCCCGCGACGTTGTGCGCCTCGACCTCCGCCCGAATTTGGTCGGGCACCTCGGGGTCGGAATTTAAAACGGGCTGCCCCACCATCGCACCGTAAACGTTATCGAACTCGCGCACTACTTCTGCCATGCCGCGCACGAACATCGGATAATTCTTTTCGCGGCGCAGGTTGCCAACCATGCCGACCACGCGCGCATCGGACGGAATCTCCGCGAGTTGCGCGGCGGGTTGACTCGCATCGGTCTCGACACAATTCGGCAGGACGTGCACGCGCTTTGCAGAAATGCCTGCCTCACGCATCTGCTTCGCGATCGCATCCGAGTTGACGAGGTGACCTTGCACGCTGTGCAGGATCAACCAACGGATGAGCGGATGAAAATGCAGGAAGTCTTCGGACGTGAGCGAACCGCGCACTGAGCCCAGCCGGCACGGTACACGCGCCAGCCAGCCGATCAAACCTGCGTACGGATTATCATGGATCGACCACGAATGGACCACATGCGGCCGCAACTGTCGAA
>CAYNQA010000107.1:0-9730 GCA_964399225.1 uncultured Anaerolineaceae bacterium | reverse complement strand
CGGCGGTTGGAGCGGTTGGCCTTCTTCTTCGGCCAGATAGTGTTGATGGTCGAGCACCCAAAGATAGAGGTCGCCCTCCGTCTTGCCGGGAAAGCCTTTGATGATGCGGCTCTTGCGAATGACTTTGACGATGGGAAGATAGACTGTGTCGTACCAGTGGGTGACGGCTTCTTCTTCGCTGATGTCGCGCTTCCAATCGAGCCCCATGAAGTAGCGGTGGACGGCGATGTGTTCGAGCATGCGATCAAAACCATCGGGAACGGTGAGTTTGATGTTGGCTTTCGGGCGCAGCCGGTCGAGGCCGGTGCGCTCGAGGAAATCCACTTTTTCGCCGAGGATCTCGAGGTCTTCAGGTTTGATGTTGGGGGTTATATTGACGCGCGTGGCACATTCACGGACTTCGGCGTCGATGAATTCCTGCCCCTGCTCGCGAGCCACTGAGACGCGGTGATGCCCGTCCACCACGAAGTAGACTTCGCCGATTTTGTAGAGTACCACAGGCGGGAGGGAGACATCTTCGTAGAAGGCGCGGTTGACTCGCTGCCAGCGCGCAGCGGTTTCGTCCTGGGTGGGGAGGAAGGCGCGGTCGAACTCATGGTAGCGGTTGAGGCTGCCCGCGATCTGGTCCACGCGGACGGTTTTTACGCCGCGGTAGATGGGGCCTCCAATGTGAAGTTTTTCTTTCACATCATCGTAGGAAAGCAGGTTGGATGGCTGACCAGAAAGGATGGACCAGACGCGGTTGAAGAAGGCTTTGGTGCGCACGCGCTGGTAATCGGCGCGGACGCGGGAGGTTAGTTCATCAGACATGTTCGATCTCGATCATTTTGTATGGGAAAACGTTGATAATGCGCGTGCCAGACACGATGGTGTCTGATGCTTCGAGATTGGTGCGGAAGAAGTGGGTGTGGCCGTGAAGCAGGTAGCGTGGCCGAGCCCAGCGGATGAGAAGGTTGAGGGCTTTGAGCCCGGTATGCGCACCGTCGGAGTCGTGGGTTCCGAAGGGAGGGGAGTGGGCGATGAGGATGTCGAGCCGCCGTCCGCGCAGTCGATTCCAGAAAAGTGCGGGAAGCATGGCGAGGGCGCGGAGACTGGCCTCGCTCTGGGTGTATTGGTTTACGCCGTCGGGTCGGTAGCGGATGGAGCCGCCGAACCCGGCCACGGTCAGGCCGCGATCGCGGGCCAGGCGCAGGTCGAGGTTGGTGCATCCTTCTGCGCGAGAGATGGCATGGTGCTCGTCGTGTTCTGGGTCATGGTTGCCGGGTACGTAGTAGAGCGGCACGTTGACCATGCTAAGCAGATATTCGAGGTAGTTGTAGGGAAGGTCTCCACAGGCGAGGATCAGCGCAGCGTCTTTGAAATGCCCCTGGGATGCAAGCGGGTAGATGCGGTCTATAACCTGATCGCTGACAGCAAGGATCTTCATGGCGGGGGAATTGTGCCTTATATCGCAAGTCTGTGCAAGGGCTTTCAAATATGATTGGCCGGGGAAAGCGGTTGTTTGGTTGCCAAAGCCGTCTTTGCACAATATAATCGCATGGAGGAGAGCGATTCTGGATACTCATCGTATCACGCAGCCATTGGATGAAGGGAGTAACGCCCCCCGTAGACAGCTTCAATCGGGCGTCACCCTGTCGCAGCGCTACCTGATCCAGGAAGTGATCGGGGTTGGCGGCATGGGTTCGGTGTATCGTGCCCGCGACCTGCACTTCCCAAATGTGGTCAAGCTGGTGGCGGTGAAGGAAATGATCAATGTGGCGCCGGATCCAGCCGTGCGCCAAACCATTGTCCAGAATTTCGAGCGTGAGGCCAATTTACTGGCCACGTTGAACCATCCATCCATTCCGCGTATTTACGACTATTTCACCCAGGATGACCGTTCCTACCTTGTTTTGGAGTATATCCACGGCAAGGACCTTGAGGCGATCATCTCCGAGACCGATGGTTTTCTCGGCGAAGAACAGGTGATGATGTGGGGGATCCAGCTGTGCGATGTACTTCAGTACCTGCACAACCATAAACCAGACCCGATCATCTTTCGTGACATGAAGCCTTCGAACGTGATGATCAATCACAATGGAGATGTGATTCTGGTGGACTTTGGTATTGCCAAGAAGTTCCAGGTCGGCCAGAAGGGCACGATGATCGGCACGGAGGGATATTCTCCGCCGGAGCAGTATCGCGGCGATGCCACCCAGCTTGCTGATCTCTATGCATTGGGTGCCACCCTGCATCATGCGCTCACCCGCCGCGACCCTCGCCTGGAGCCGCCATTCTCGTTCAATGAGCGGCCGATCCGCCGCATCAACCCCTCGGTCTCAGCGGAATTGGAGACGGTGATCAATACTGCTTTGCAGTACAATCCCGAAGACCGCTACCCAAGCGCGGATGAACTCAAGAATGCGCTCATCACAGCGGGACGTAAGACAGGCATGCTTTCGCGCCTGCCAACCACCAACCTGGCAACTGCTTCCTCCATCAAACCGCTTTGGACATTCTCTTGCGAGGATGATATCCGAGGCGCGCCGGTGTTCTATCAAGGCTCGATATTCGTCGGTTCCTACGATAATAATCTTTATGCGCTGAACGCTGCCGATGGGAAGTTTCAGTGGAAGTATGCCACTGAGGGCGGTATCGTTTCGCGCCCGGCGGTGTATGAAGGTAATGTATATTTTGGGTCGGAGGATCGCCGCCTGCATGTGGTGGGGGCGCGCTCCGGCAAAGTGGTGTGGACGTATTACGCCGAGGGGCCCATCCGCTCTTCGCCTCGCATCGCGGAGGGACATGCCTTTTTTGGCGCAGACGATCACTACATTCATGCGGTGAACGTCAACACCGGCCGCCTTGCGTGGAAGTTCGAAACGACCGGTCCCGTCCGTTCCACTCCGTTCGTGGCGAACGAACTGGCCTATGCCGGTAATGAGAGCGGCGATTTTTATGCTCTTGATTTCCGCGGCGAAATGAAGTGGCGCTTCGGCGCCAAGCGTGCCATCACTTCCTCGCCTATATTTCATGGCTCCGCCATCTATGTTTGTTCGATGGACGGCACCATGTATGCGCTCGATGCTCGCAACGGCTGGATCGTATGGCGCTTCCGCATGGGAAAGGGTTCGATCGTTTCGCCGGCGGTGGCTGATAACATGGTTTTCACCGGCTCCACCGATAATTTTCTCTATGCTGTGGATGCGCAAAGCGCGAAGGAACTTTGGCGTTTTCGCACCGAGCATCAAGTGACCGGTTCGCCTGTGATCTACAAAGATTCGCTATACTTCGGCTCGGTGGACGGAAACCTGTATTGCCTTGAATACCGCACCGGCCGCATGCGCTGGAAATTCCCCACCAAGGGACCCATCACCGGTTCCCCGCTCGTTTACGACGATATTGTTTACATCGGTTCCACCGACCACCAGATTTACGCGCTGATCGCCTGATCCAAGGAGAATGCTGTGTTTGATTTCATTCGTAAACTGTTTGCCAAGCCTGAGACGCCTCCCCGTGTAGAAGCCGCTACAACGGCGCCCCTGACCGAACAGCAGATCCAATCCATTGTTAGCAGCACGGCCGTCCGCTATGACCTGCAACAATTGGTCGCAGCAGCAGGACAATCGGTGGGCAAGCAACGTGAGTTGAATGAAGACAGCCTTCTGGCTATCACGTCCACCCTGGCGGGGAACAGCGGCAATATCCCGTTTGGCCTCTATGTGGTGGCGGACGGTATGGGCGGGCATCAATTCGGCGAGGTGGCAAGCAATGCTGCCATCCGCACTGTAGCCGGGTATGTGATGCGCAAGTTCCATCCATATCTATTTAATCTCAAGCCAGAACCGCTGGATGAATCGCTTCAAGAGATCATGTCGGCAGCTGTGACCGAGGCGCAGAAGGTGATCCAGCGTGAGGCGCCTGGCAGCGGCACTACGTTAACTGCTGCGCTGGTGCTCGGCCAGCAGATGACGATCGCGCATGTAGGCGACAGCCGCGCATACGTAGTCTACAATGACGGCCGTATCGAAACAGTCACGCGCGACCATTCGCTGGTGAAGCGTCTCGAAGAATTGGGCCACATCACAGCGGAAGAAGCGGTGAATTATCCGCACCGTAATGTGCTGTACCGTGCCCTTGGCCAGGGTGAGGTTCTTGAACCCGATATTTTCACCATCCCCTTCCCGTCCAGCGGGACGCTGATGATGTGCAGTGATGGATTGTGGGGCGTAATTTCCGAGCAGGACATTATCCGTAATGTGCGCGAGGCTCAAAACCTGCAGCGAGCCTGCCAGACCCTTGTTTCGGCGGCCAATGCTGCCGGCGGACCGGATAACATCAGCGTGGTCCTTGCCCAAATGACCGGCTAGTTGACATGAGCACTTCGGATTACTATACCCTGTTGGGTATTCTCCGCGACGCATCCCCTGAGGAGATCCGACGCGCATACTTGAAAGCCGTGCAGCGATTGCACCCCGACAAGAATGTGGCGCCCGGTGATACCGAGGCTTTTCTGGATGTCCAACAGGCGTATGAAGTCCTTTCCAACCCCAAGCGCCGCGCACAATACAATGCGACCCTGCCCAAAGAGGAGGTGCACGAACATCCCGTCTCTTTGGATGTGTTGTACAGCCGCACCTCCCTTGTGGATTTGAACGAACAACAGGTGATTTACGTTCTGCTCGACGTGCATTCCAATACCCGCACCGGACAATTCGCTGCACCGCCGTTGAATGTTTGCCTTGTGCTTGATCGGTCCACGTCCATGAAAGATGCGAAGATGGATCTTCTCAAGGCTGCGGCTATCCAGTTCCTGCGCAGTATGCGGCCTGAAGATATCTTCAGCGTGGTCGCGTTCAGCGATCATGCAGAGGTGGTTGTTCCGTCCGCTTATCAGGCAGAACGTCATAAACTGGAATCACCCATCCGCAATATTCAACCTTCCGGCGCCACCGAACTTTATAAGGGACTGAAGGCTGGTTACGATCAGGTTGCCAAAGCCCGCGCTGCTGGTCGTGTCAACCACATCATCCTTATCACCGATGGCCATACCTACGGCGATGAGAATGCCTGCCTGGAACTCGCAACTCAGGCTGCTGAGCAGGGAGTGGGAATCAGTGTGCTTGGCATCGGCACGGATTGGAACGATGCATTCCTCGACCAGGTAGCGGGCCGCACCGGTCACACCAGCCGCTATATTGCCCGCCCGCAGGAAATTCAAAAACTTCTTGATGAAAAATTCCATGCGCTGACCCGTGTCTTTGCCGACGAAACCACCCTGGAGTTCAAACCCATCGATGGGGTGAGCCTGAATTACGCTTTTCGTATCCAGCCCGACCCCAGTCCTTTATCTGTTGATACATTGTTTCATCTTGGCCCGGTCTTGCGCGATACTCACCTCTCGGTGATCTTTGAATTTCATATTGCTCCGCAGACGGTCGCTTCGGCAACATCCCTGACCTTCCTGGATGGCCAGTTGTCTGTCTCGATGAAGGGACGCGGCGCTTCATCCGTCCCGTTGCGGTTACGCTTCGAGCGGCCGGTCAGCCAGGACGCCGGTCAGGACCCGCCTCCACTGCCGATCATGCAAGCCCTCTCACGCCTCACGCTTTACCGCATGCAGGAACGCGCTCGCAATGAAGCCCAGGCTGGTGAGCATGAAAAGGCCACTCGTTCGCTTAAATTTCTAGCCTCGCATCTTTCCTCCCAGGGCCAGGCCGGGCTGGCACGAACCGTCCTGCTCGAAGTGGAAAACATGAGTCGCCAGCAGTCCTTCTCGCAGGAAGGCGAGAAGGAGATCAAGTATGCCACGCGGGCTTTATTTTGATTTTGGAGAATGAACATGCTCCGTTGTACGAATTGCAATCATTCCAATCCACCTGGTTCGATCTTTTGCTCTGAATGCGGCGCGCAATTGTTTGCAGCCGACCTGACCACACAGAATATTCGCACCGATAAGATGTCTGATATACCGGTGGGCGCTTTCCCTGATGTGCAGCCGCCAGCCAGCTATGCCTCAGCGGATGCGTGGGGATCGATCCACTTGATGGATAGCGGACAGATCCTGCCTCTTGCTAATCGCAACGAATACACTCTGGGACGTATCAGCGAGGGCCAACCGGTCATGCCGGATATTGACCTCTCGCAGTACAATGCCTATGCCAATGGAGTCTCGCGCATCCATGCCATGATCCGCCGTGACGGAAAACGCATCATCCTGATGGACCTTGGCTCTGCCAACGGTTCCTACGTAAACGGCAAACGGCTCACGCCCAACACGGAACGCCTCGTCAATCATGGCGATGTGATCGCGCTGGGAAAGTTGAAGTTCCAGATCCTGATCCGATAACTGTACGAAAGGGTAACCCATGCCATACACACTCATGATCCATATTGCCGGCGAAGATGCTGTCATCGGCGAAGTGGATGAATTGCCCAAGCCGGGCGATAATTCGATCGTTGTGAACAGCCCGCGCCGCAAGGACGGTAAGGAACTGCACTACCTCGACCATCGCGCCGTCAAGGTGCTGTGGGCGATGCATCGCATCAACTTCATCGAGATCCTGGGCGGCGAGGAAGAGGAGCAGATCATCGGTTTTGTGAGGGAGTGACCGTATGCCCGAAGAATTTGATCGCCGCAAGATCCTCGTTGTGGATGACGAGGAGCGCATGGTGCGTTTCATCCGCATGAATTTGGAGCATGACGGTTTTCAGGTGGCGGAGGCATTCAATGGCAAGCAGGCCGTCGCCAAGATGCGTGATGTGACCCCGGACTTGATCCTGCTTGATGTGATGATGCCCGATGTGGACGGCTTTGAAGTTCTCGAAACCATCCGCGAGGTCAGCAATGTGCCGGTCATCATGCTTACCGCCAAGGGCGAGGAAGATGACCGCGTGCGTGGTTTGCAATCCGGCGCGGATGACTACGTCACCAAACCGTTCAGTCCGCGCGAACTGGTCAGTCGCATCAAGGCGGTGCTTCGCCGCACCGAGGGCGCCAGCGGTTCGATGCACGGACTGATCGAAGTGGACGAACGCCTCAAGATCGACTTCGACCGCCGCGAGATCTGGTTGGAAGGCAAACTGGTCAAGCTAAGACCCACCGAGTACCGCTTGCTGTATCACCTCGTCCAGAATACAGGCTGGGTGGTCTCACACGATCAATTGCTCCAAAAAGTTTGGGGCTACGAATACCGTGATGAGCCGCACTACGTCCGCCTGTACATCAACTACCTGCGCCAGAAACTCGAGAAGGACCCCGCCAACCCGAAGTACATTCTCACCGAGCGTGGCGTGGGTTATCGCTTTGTGGATTTCCGCCGCAAGTAGCACCAAAAAAATCAGACGAAAATTTTACGAACGGCTTGCGTATTTCATACGCAGGCCGTTTAAATTAAGGGGCGTAATCTCAATCCACCCCCTAATTACAGAAAGGAGCTTCCCATGTCCAATCTGATCCGTTTTGAGCCCATGCGTGAGATGATCACCCTGCGCGAGGCGATGGACCGTCTATTCAATGACGCGTTCACTCCAAGCAGCTTCGCTGGCAGCCTGCAGGTTCCCGCCGTGGACCTGTACCAGACTGAAAACGATGTTGTTGTGAAAGCCTCCCTGCCCGGCTTGAAAGCCGAGGACGTGCAGATTACCATCACCGGCGAGGTGCTCACTCTCAAAGGCGAGTTCAAGCAGAAGGAAGACGTGAAAGAGAAAGCCTATCACCTGCGAGAACAGCGCTACGGTGCCTTCGAACGAACCTTCGCCCTTCCCATCGAAGTCGTTGCCGATAAGGCTAAGGCTGAGTTCGAGAACGGCATCTTGACCGTCACCCTCCCAAAAGCTGAGGAGGTCAAGCCGAAGATGATCACTGTCAAAGCCAAGTAACCACGTTCCAATAACAAGACCGCCCATTTACGGGCGGTCTTCGTTTTACGCATATTCCATAAGAAACGGTTCAGATCAAACTGGTTTGTTCCTGCCAGCGCCTGGCAAATTTCAAAATGCGGCTTTGAATATAGAAGATGTGCGGGTTCGATATGGGACGCCGTTCTTTTACGAGCCTCATCGCTGAGCGTGGGTCGTACCCTTGTGCGATGAGGATGCACGCGCCCATCGCTGCTCCGCGATGCCGTCCGTAGGCGCAATGAGAATACACCTTGCCACCTTCCGCGATCACTTGCAGTGCTTCTTGCGCGCCCTGCAACAGCTTTGTGACCGGGATGGGTAGGAAGGGATTGTCGAACGTGCGCAGCCAAAGGAAGGACAGCGGCTCGGGGTGCGCGTCCGGGGCGGGGCCTTGTTCGCGGCGCATGTTGATGATCAGCTTCACGCCAAGTTCCCGCAGGTGCTGGTAGTCATCGGCAGCGGGGGTGGTGCCGATGAAGAGATCAGGAGTGATGAATGAGTAGTTCATGATAAAAAAATCTTGCGAAGACGAACTGCCTTCGCAAGAAATATCCTTTGGCTTTGACTCGGGCTGAATCCCATGTTGCCATAACCGTTTTATAGGGAGATCAATTCTGCCTGGCGCTCGAGCTTCGCCTGCATGGACCATGGCCCGGTCCAGGTGACCGTAACCGTCTCGATCCGCCCGCGCAATTCTTCATCCGATTCCACGAAGACAAGTTTGTTGGTCGGTGTGCGTCCGCGCCAGCGGCCTTTGACCTTTTCCTCAAAGAGCACGTCCACTTTTTCGCCGAGATACTTTTGGTTGATCTCGCCGACGACTTTTTCCTGCAACTCTTCAAGCATGCGGAAGCGGCGCATCTTCTCTTCCTCGCTCACGTTGTCGTCCATGCGGCGCGTGGCCACGGTTCCCTCTCGCATGGAGTAGCGGGCCAGATGCGCCACATCCAGCCGGAGGTCGGAGAGGACGCGGAACGTCTCCATGAACTGCTCGTCCGTCTCGCCGGGGAAGCCAACGATGATGTCTGTCGCGATGGAGCAGCCGGGAATCCGTTCGCGGATCGTTGCAACGAGGTCCCGGTACTGCTGTTGGGTGTATCCACGCTTCATGTTTTCGAGGACCTGGTCATCTCCCGCCTGGATCGGGACTTCGATATGCGGCATGACCTTGGGCAGCGCGGCGACGGTGTCCATCAGTTCTTCGGTGAAGTAGTTGGGATGCGAGGTGAGGAAGCGGATGCGCTCGATGCCCTCAACCTCGTGGACGATGCGCAAAAGCGCGGCAAGGTTCGGACCATCCGGGATGTCTTTGCCATAACGGTCCACGATCTGGCCGAGCAGGGTCACTTCCTTCACGCCTTGTTTCGCCAGCGAGCGGATCTCGGCCACGATATCGCCGACGGGGCGGCTGCGCTCGATGCCGCGCTTGTAAGGGATGATGCAGAACGAGCAGGAGTGCGAACAGCCGTAGACGATCGGCACATGCACGCTGACGGTCTTGCCGCGCTCATGGTCCGGTAAAACCAACTCGCCGTCCATCAGGCCAAAGCGGCGGGCGGTCTCGTCCGCTTCAATGGCACGGACTTCGCCTTGCGAAAGGAATGCGATCAGTGGGCCAGGGTCGGAGGGCGGTGAGAACACGTCCACGTAGGGGAGTTTGGCGCGCAATTTTTCGGTGCCGCGCACGCCTACGAGACATCCCATCAGATTAATAACGAGGTCGGGATTCTTTTCCTTGAGCGGCTTGAAGGAGCTTAAACGTCCGAGCGCCTTGTCTTCGGCGGACTGACGCACCACACAAGTATTCATAACGATCACATCGGCTTCTTCGGCTTTATCGGTAAAGGTG
>CAYNQA010000106.1:7104-9764 GCA_964399225.1 uncultured Anaerolineaceae bacterium | reverse complement strand
TCGCTGCACTTTTTGGACCTCGTCCATCGCTATGCAACGCGCGTGGTGGCTTTGAAGGATGGAATCAAGGTCTTTGAGGGGTCGGCGCAGGAAATTGACCGCGCCAAGTTTAAAGAAATTTATGGCGAAGAGGCGCAGGAAGTCCGCGCGGCTTCGATGTGAGGGCGGATATGTCAAATGAATCGGCAACCCGCCGTCCCGTGGTAAGAAGCGGGGTCGCATCCGCAGTTGTTCCCGGCCTTGGGCAGATCCTGCTCGGCGAGCGCTATCGCGGCGTCGGCATCCTGCTCGGCTTTCTCGTCATGCTCGGCACGGTGGTCTGGTACAAGGACCCGGCCTGGTATATCTCTCCCATCCTGATCTGGCTGTGGAATATTTGGGATGCGATCAGCCTCGCAGATGGAAAAGCGCGCTCGATTCTCCTGCCCGTTGTGGCCGGTCTTGCGGCTGCGTATGGAATTGGCTGGCAGGTGGTGGGGATCGACTTCAGTAATGCCGATCTGGATCGCGGCATTGCGATCATTCGCCCGATGGCAAACCCGGATTTTGTTCAGGAGCGCCGCGAGAAGAATGAAATGTGGGTGAACATTCAGGTGCCTTGCTCGAGTGAACCGCCGGCAGCGGTTCGCGAGGATGCCGGGCGCACCGCAACTGTGATGCCTGATTGTGGCACCGTCGGTGAGACCCTGATCGTGAACGTGACCGGTATGTGGCCCAATACCGAGACCGAAGTGTTATGGCGCACGCCCATTGGCGACCCGAAGATGATCGGCGAAGGCGAATCGCAGATGCTGGTCGTGC
Source organism: uncultured Anaerolineaceae bacterium (assembly GCA_964399225.1). Taxonomy (GTDB): domain Bacteria; phylum Chloroflexota; class Anaerolineae; order Anaerolineales; family Villigracilaceae; genus Denitrolinea. The sequence continues at coordinate 8,963 of CAYNQA010000106.1, read as the reverse complement.
AGAGCGATGAGAACGGCACCGTGACCACCACCATCCGCGTGCCGACCACAGCCCTTGTAGCCGCACCCGATCCCACGCTCCCGCAATTCCATCGTGTTTATGTTTATCAATATCGCCCGATCGGCGGCATTGAGCTTTCGTATGTGGGCGGTGAAGTTGTGAAAGGCGCACTCTCCACCGTGTCGATGGCCCTGCTTGCCACCGGCCTGGCAATGCTCTTTGCCATTCCGCTTTCGTTCCTTGCCGCACACAATCTGATGAGCGGCAATCCATTCACGTATGCGATCTATTTGGTGGTGCGCACTTTGTTGAATATTTTGCGCTCCATCGAGTCTCTTATCCTGGCGATCATCTTTGTTGTGATCGTGGGGCTGGGACCCTTTGCCGGTATGTTGGCGCTGGCGGTGCACTCTGTCGCCGCTCTCGGCAAACTGTATTCGGAAGTGATCGAAGGTATCGACCAGGGCCCGATCGAGGCCATTCGCGCCACGGGCGCCAACTGGCTGCAGACGGTTCGTTATGCGGTCATTCCACAGGTGATCCCTCCCTTCACTGCGTTCACCGTTTACCGTTGGGACATCAACGTGCGGTCAGCCACCATCATTGGCCTTGTGGGCGGAGGCGGTATCGGCTTCCTGCTTGTGGAGCTGCTGCGCGTCAACGATATGCGGGGAGTTGGTGCGGTGTTCATTGCCATTGCTGTGGTTGTGATCATCCTCGATTCCTTCAGCGCCAAACTGCGCGAGAGGCTGGTGTAACATGCAGACCGCTCGCATCATTCGCAACGCACTCATTACCGCGCTGGTCGTAGCCGCGTTCGTCGTTTCGTACAATGTAACGGATGCCGATTTCGGCCGCCTGTTGCGCAACCTTCCCAACGGCAAGGACCTCGTTGTAGACTTCTTGACCCCGGACCTCGTCACCCGTGATGTGGAAACGCGCACGGTTTCCATTGCATTCCCGGTGCCTTGTGATTCAGCCCCGGCAGAAAGCGAAATTTCATCCAGCGGGCCGCGTCTTGTGCCCAGCGTGTATTGTGCCAACACACTGGAAAAATTCACTCTCGAAGGCTATGACCTCGAGCCGAATTCCGAAGTCGTCATCCGCTGGAAACTGCCGGATGAGCGCACCATGACCGCCATCCGCACCGAAACGGACGCGGACGGCTACTTCACCTTTCAAGTCGAAGCGCGTCCCATCGTTGCCAGTGTGGACGGCGTGGCCAGTCGTCTCGAAGTGGACACGCTCACCCCGGTCGGGGATGTGAAACCAAGTCCCACGGTGAAGGAAGTCCTTGACGCCATGTTTGTCACCATCTTCATGGCTCTGCTTTCCACCACCATCGCAACCATTATCGCTGCGCCGCTCAGTTTCCTGGCGGCCAGCAATATCACCAAACGCGGCGTCATCGGCTCGAGCATTTACTATGTGATGCGCTTCGTCTTCAATGTGTTGCGCGCATACGATCCGCTTTCGATGGCGTTGTTGTTCGCGTTCTGGCTGACCTTCGGCCCATTCCCCGGCGCGATGGCGCTCACCGTGGTAACGATCGCCTCGCTTGGCAAACTCTTCTCTGAAGCCGTAGAAAATATCGACTCTGGACCTGTTGAGGCATTGCAAGCGACAGGCGCAGGCCCGCTTCATGTTGTTCGCTATGGCGTGCTTCCGCAAGTCGTTCCCGATTTCATCTCGTACATTGTGTATCACTGGGATATCAACGTGCGCATCTCCACCATCATCGGCTTCGTGGGCGGCGGCGGCATCGGCTACCTGCTCAACCTCTACATCAACGACTTCAAATGGAATCAAGCTGGCACCGCCATCTGGGCCATCGTGATCGTCGTCTGGGCCATGGACTT
>CAYNQA010000106.1:0-7004 GCA_964399225.1 uncultured Anaerolineaceae bacterium | reverse complement strand
AAAGCGGTCCCGTTTTTTATTGTAGAATTCCGCCCATGTTCAAACGATTACTGAAATTCTTCTGGCGCCTCATGCTGACGTTGGGCCTGATCGGCCTGTTCGGGCTTTTACTCCCCCGCTTCATTCTCCTGCTCTTTGCCCAACCCCGCACCTATAGCGCGGAAACGGTCCCCGCCCGGCGCGTGGCTATCGTCTTTGGTGCGGGCATCCGCTATGATGGCACCCCCACCATCGTCCTGCAAGACCGCGTCCGCACCGCGGCCAACTTGTATTTTGCCGGCAAAGTGGAAAAGCTGTTGATGAGCGGCGACAACCGATTCGTGGATTACAACGAACCCGAGTCCATGCGGCAGTTTGCCATCAGCCTTGGTGTGCCGGATGAAGATATCGTTCTTGATTATGCAGGCCGCCGCACCTACGACACTTGCTACCGCGCCCGCGAGATCTTCCGTGTCAACTCGGTCATCCTTGTGACGCAAGATTTCCATCTGCCGCGCGCCATTTATCTTTGCAATATGCTTGGCGTGGACGCAGTCGGTGTCCCGGCGGATATTCAGTATTACCGCAAGATCTCGCGCGCCATCTGGCATGTCCGTGAAACGCTGGCCATCTTTGGCGCCATTACCGATGTAATGTATGCCAAACCCGTCCCCGTTTTGGGTGACCCCGAACCGATATTTGCCGAGTAAAATCGTGAAAATCCTGCCCCCGGAGGAACCTCGATGACCCGCGATGAAGCCCTGACTCTGGTGCGTGAATTTGTGAAGAACGAAGGACTGGTCCGCCACATGCTTTCCGTGGAAGCGGCCATGCGCTTCTACGCCGAGAAATTTGGCGAGGACGTGGAAACGTGGGGACTGCTTGGCTTGATCCATGATTTCGATTGGGAGATCCACCCGACCCTGGAACAGCACCCGATGGACGGCGCTCCCATCTTGCGCGAGCGTGAGGTGAGCGAAGACATCATCCAGGACATCCTTTCCCACGCCGACCGCACCGGGGTCCCGCGTGATACGCTGCGGCGGAAGGCGCTCTTCGCCTGCGACGAAGTGACCGGCTTCATCACCGCAGTGGCCCTCGTGCGGCCGTCCCGTTCGCTATATGATCTCGAGCCGTCTTCCGTCAAAAAGAAATGGAAAGATAAGGCCTTCGCCGCCGGAGCCGAGAGAGCCCATATCGAAGCCGCCACCGCTGAGTTTGGCATGGATCAGTGGGAGCATGTGGGGAATGTAATTGCCGCCATGCGCCGCATTGCGCCTGAGTTGGGACTGGTAGGCAACCTTCAACCGAATTCGTAATTCACCCTGCAGGGCGGAAGCCATTCCGCCCTGCATTTTTTCCTGTACAGACATTTGAAGTATTGTAAGAACGGTATATAAATGGCCAGCCTGGTCACTCCTGGCTTTCCGGAGAACCTGTATACTGCCGACATTCAATAGCGCCCAAAAGGCGGCCCGCCGGGGCAGAAAGCGGTTCCTGGCAGCTGCAGGGCGGCGAATACCTGCTTCAAAAAGGAGAATGATATGTTTGGTATTCCGTTAGTTTGGATAATCCTGGGGGTGGTGGGATTATTTTTTCTTGCCGGGGTTCGTTTCATCCCGAACAACCGTATTGGCTTGATCGAAAAACGCTTCGCGCTCGGCTCGGTGAAAACAGGCTTGATCGCCTTGAAGGGCGAGGCCGGTTACCAGCCAAAAGTGCTGCGCGGTGGTCTGCACTGGCTCATGCCCATCCAGTACGTGGTGCACATGATGCCTCTTGTGACCATCACCCAGGGCAAGATCGGTTACATCTTTGCCCGTGACGGTCAGCCGCTTCCTCCCACGCAGGTGCTGGCCTCGAATGTGACCGCCCGCGATTTTCAGGATGTGGAGAACTTCATCAAGACTGGCGGCCAACGCGGCCCGCAGCGCTTGATCTTGCGCGAAGGTACGTATGCCATCAACCTGATGCAGTTCATCGTCATCACCGAGGGGCGCGTCTACTCGATGCCGCTCAACCGTGAAGAGGTGGCGGTCATCCAGAACATGGCGACGTTCATTGCCGAGCGCAAGGGCTTCACCCCCGTCGTCATCAAGGACACGGACGACCTGGTGGGCATCGTGACGGTGCATGACGGCCCGTCGCTCAAGCAGGGCGAGATCATCGCCCCGCCCGTTGGCGACAACTCTGCCGACGCCGAGACCTATCACAACAAGTTCCAGGATCCTGACCGCTTCCTGGCGGCAGGCGGCTTCCGTGGTCGTCAGTTGCAGGTGCTGGTGGAAGGCACGTATTACATCAACCGCCTGTTCGCCACTGTTGAGATGATCCAGAAGACCATCATCGAGGTCGGTAACGTGGGCGTCGTGGTCTCGTACACTGGCGAGACCGGCGCAGACCTCTCTGGCATGGAATATCGCCACGGCGAATTGGTCACCACCGGCCAGCGCGGTGTGTGGAGCGAACCGCTCCTGCCGGGTAAATATGCGTTCAACACGTATGCCGGTAAAGTGGCTTCTGTCCCAACGACAAACTTCATTTTGAAGTGGATCCGCAATGAGATCGGCGCGCACAAGTTCGATGAAAACCTGACCGAGGTCTCGCTCATCACCAAGGACGCGTTCGAGCCGTCTCTGCCGCTTTCTGTAGTGGTGCATATCGACTATAAGAAAGCCCCGCTGGTCATTCAGCGTTTCGGCGACATCAAGAAACTCGTCGAGCAGACTCTTGACCCGATGGTCTCGGCGTACTTCAAGAACATCGGCCAGACCCGCACGTTGATCCAGTTGCTCCAGGACCGCTCCGCGATCCAGCAACAGGCCAGCGTGGAGATGAAGGCGAAGTTTGCCCACTACAACCTCGAACTGGAAGAGGTGTTGATCGGCACCCCGTCTTCGCCCGCGAATGATACGCAGATCGAAACCATCCTGACGCAGTTGCGCTCGCGCCAGATCGCTGCGGAACAGATCGAGACGTATGACCGCCAGGAGAAGGCCGCCGTCAAGGAACGCGAGTTGCGTGAGGCTCAGTCCCGCGCCCAGATGCAGACCAAGATGACGGAAGCCGAGTTGAACATTAACATCCAGAGCGACCAGGGTAAGGCTGATTACCAGCGCTCCATCCAGCAGGCCCAGCAGATCCGCGCGCTGGCCGAAGCCGAAGCCGAGAAGGTGGCCCGCATCGGTATCGCGCAGGCGCTCGCCACGGAAGAACAGGTGCGTGCGTATGGTGGCCCGCAGTTCCAGGTGACCCAGCAAGTGCTCCAGCGCTTTGCGGATGCCATTCAACAATCGGGTGTGGACATCGTGCCGCGCGTGCTCATCAAGGGCGGCGGTGCCGAGGGCGACAACAGCACCGGCAGTGTCATCGAAGGTTTGATGGCCATGCTGCTCTCTGAAAAGCTGGGCGTGAACGTGGCCGAACAGGCTGCGACGCGCTCGCCCGAAGCGGATGCCCTGCGCGAGCAGATCCGCGAGAGCATGAAGAAGCCCGCGAGCAGTGAATCCGCTCAACCGTCGAAGCCTGAAGCGAAAAAGAAGTAACGTACGAATCAAAAAAGACCTCCGAGTTTCGGCTCGGAGGTCTTTTTTTGTCTACAGCACGCGCTTCAACTGAAAGTCGCGGATCTCGTTCAGCGCCCCATCAAGGGAGGAGTGTGCGCTATGGAAACTCCATTCATTGAACTGACTGGCCTCGAAGATGGCGAATGACTCTTTGTACTCGCCGATCAACATGAACATCGCGGCGGCATCATCCACAAAGACTGCCAGCACCTTGTAGAGTCTGCGCGAGGGGAACAGGTTATCGATCGGGATGTGCCCATCGTTTACGCGGCTCATCAGTGCTTGCAGACGGTCTGGGCGTGGTTCATTCTGAGTGGTCATGAGAGATCCCGCCCGAGTTTAACACCGTTCACGCAGGCTGTGCAGATTCGCGGCGGCGCAGGAACGCCTTGGTGATCTCCTCTGCAACCGCCGGGATGATCGCCAGTCCCAGCACCACGGCCCACTCACGACCGCTCATAAAGTGCGTGTTGAAGATGGGCTGGAGGAAGGGCACAGCCACCACCAGGAACAACAGGGTGATGGACAATCCTACCGCGTATTGCATGTAGCGGTTCGAGAAGACGCCGAGACGGAAGATGGATGCCTTCTCGGAGCGCACGGTGTAGGCGCGGAACAACTCGCACAGTGAAAGCGTGACGAAGGCCATCGTCTCCGCGGTTTGGACGTCCACACCGCGCCAATCGTGTTGGAGCAGATAGGCCAGCGGGTTCATGCCCGACGGGATGGCGGCTCCTGCTTCGAGGTGCCAGATCAACCCGAGAGCGAATGCGCCGAGGACGGCAAAGGTTTGCGCAAACGTTTGAATGATGAGTCCCAATTGCATGGACTTGTTGATGATCGGTTCGTTCTTGGCGCGCGGCTTCTGATCCATGATGTCGGGGTCGCCCTTTTCCATGGCGAGGGCGAGCGCAGGCGCGCCGTCCGTGATCAGGTTGAGCCAGAGGAGTTGGATGGCTGTCAGCGGAGCGGGGAGACCGGCCAAAATGGCGAGGAAGATGATCATGATCTCGGCCACGTTGGAGGAGAGCAGGAAGAACACGAACTTGCGGATGTTCGAATAAATGATGCGTCCCTGCTCCACCGCTGAGACGATGCTGGCGTAGTTGTCATCAGTCAGCACCATATCGGCTGTGCCTTTGGCCACGTCGGTGCCGGTGATGCCCATGGCCACGCCGATGTCGGCGCGCTTGATGGCGGGTGCGTCGTTGACGCCATCGCCGGTCATGGCCACGATCTCATGGTTGGCCTGCAGGGCATCCACGATGCGCATCTTGTGCTCAGGTGAGACACGCGCAAAGACGGCGGTATCGGCCATGGCCTGCTTCAATTGTTCGTCGCTCAATTTATCCAGTTCGGCGCCGGTCAGCACACCTTTGCGGCGTTTCATCAAGCCGATGGAGAGTGCAATGGCGCGTGCCGTGTTGGGGTAGTCGCCGGTGATCATCACGGTGCGGATGCCGGCGTGACGTGCGCGTTCGAGGGCCGGGGCTACTTCCATGCGCGGCGGGTCGATCATGCCGATCAGGCCGACGAAGACCAGATCTTTTTCCACTTGCTCGGGGCTGAGTTCGCCTTCAGGGACATCGCGTTCCACACGATACGCCAGGCCAAGTACGCGCAGTGCGTCGGCGGTCATGGCATCGTTGGCATCGAGGATGCGTTTCTTCGCCTTGGCATCCAATGGCTCGACCTCGTCGTTCATGGCCTCGTATTTCGTGCACAATTCAAGCACCACATCCGGCGCGCCCTTGACCACGATCACGTCCCAATCTTTGTGTTTCTGATCGTAGAACGGCGAGAAATCCTCCGGCTTCGGCTCGATGATGTCGTGGACGGTGATCATGCGTTTGCGTTCCGAGTCAAAGGGGATCTCGTTCTCGCGCGGATACGCCTCATGGATCTTGTGATAGGGCGTGCCTGCCTTGGCAGAGGCCACCAACAGGGCACCTTCGGTCGGGTCACCGACTACGCGGTATGTTTGGGCAGACTCTGTCTCACCGGTTGTTTCCAACTGCGCATCGTTATTCAGTGCGCCGAGCCAGAGCAAGGTGAGCATGCCAGGGTAGTCGGAGATATCCACTTTCTTGTCGCCCACCTTGAAATCGCCCTTGGGCACGTAGCCGGTACCGGTCACTTCCACGAACTGACCATCCGCCCACAGGCGCGTGACGGTCATTTCATTCTGTGTCAGTGTGCCGGTCTTGTCGGAACAGATAACAGTTGCGGAGCCGAGTGTTTCCACCGAGGCCAGTTTGCGGATCAGCGCATGGCGGCGGATCATCTCGCGCATGCCGAGGGCGAGTGAAATCGTCACTACGGCGGGCAGGCCTTCGGGCACGGCGGCAATGGCAAGGCTGACCGCGATGATGAAGACCTCGGTGATCTCATGGCCGTAATTTTGCAGGTAGGCCAACGGTCCGGTAAACAGGTCACCGATGTTTGTGTAGTTGATCAACGCCACGACGAACACCACAGCAACAAGAACGAGCGCGCCTACACTCAACGTTTTTCCAAGTTGGTCGAGACGGCGCTGAAGGGGAGTTTCCTCTTCTTCCACATTCTGGAGCATTTCGGCGATCAGGCCGAGCTGCGTGCGCATGCCGGTGCCCACCACCACTCCGCGTCCGCGACCGTAGGAAACGAGTGTGCCCATGAAGGCAGTGTTTTTGCGGTCGCCGAGCGGGACATCCTTATCGAGCACGGATGCGGCGCTTTTCTGCACAGGCAAAGACTCACCGGTCAGGGATGCTTCTTCCACGCGCAGGTTGACCGCCTCAAGCAGGCGCACATCTGCAGGGATGTAGTTGCCCGCTTCGAGATAAACGATGTCACCGGGCACCACCTCGCGGGAGGGGACGTTCACCCGTTTTCCGTCGCGCATCACGTGTGCTTCGGGGGCGGCCAGCTTTTTCAGGGCGGCCAGGGCTTCCTCGGCGCGGCGCTCCTGCACGATGCCCAGAACAGCGTTCAAGACAACGATCGCCATGATGGCGGCCGCTTCCACGTAGTCACCCAGCAGGGCGGAGATGACAGAAGCGACGATGAGCAGGATGACAACGAAATTGTTGAGCTGGTCCCAGAGCATCGCTAGAAAGCCAGGCCGGGGCGCTTCCTCCAGTTGGTTGGGACCATAATCAGCAAGGCGGTGACTGGCTTCTTCGGTCGAGAGGCCGTCTTCATGCACTTTCAAATTTGCCAAAACTTTTTCGGCTGGCAGGGCGTGCCATGCCTCTTCTTGTGAATCGGATGATGGGCGCGTTGTGGGTTTTGACTCCATGCAATTCTCCTGAGAGTTGGGTATCGTATAAAAATAAAAAGACCACCACCTCAAAGTGGCGGTCTCGCCAACGCTGAAACAGCGCATGGGTCGCCGATGGCATTTTCAGCCAATGGGATGACGACGATCCATCCTGCGGGGAACAGGCGGCTACTCCCCAGTCCGAGGTCAGTGTACAC
>CAYNQA010000105.1:0-9777 GCA_964399225.1 uncultured Anaerolineaceae bacterium | reverse complement strand
CTCTGGGAAAATCTATCACGGAGTTTACCCGGGCGGCGTGACCGGTGAAGAAGACGACCTCACCCTCGCCGACCTGACCGCCTACGAAAACGCCTCGGGCAAGACGGCGGCCTGGGTCTATTTCTCCCATAACTGGTACCACGGGCGGGCGTTTCCCACCGCCACCGCCGCATGGATCCGCGATCATGGAAGCGTCCCCTACATCCGCCTGATGCTCAGATCCAACGCTGAACAAAACAAGGCGGAGCCGGTCTACAACCTGAGCAAGATCCTGAGCGGCGCCTTTGACAATGACCTACGCGCGTGGTGCGATGGCGCCCGCAACTTTGGCACCCGCCTCATCGTCGAGTATGGAACCGAGGTGAACGGTGAATGGTTCTCCTGGAACGGAAAATGGAACGGCGGCGCGACGGGTATCGGTTATGGCGATCCATCCCAGCCGAATGGACCGGAACGGTTCCGCGATGCCTATCGCCGCATCATTCAGACCTGCCGCGACGAAGGCGCGCACAACATCACCTGGGTGTTCCATGTCAATGATGCTGATTGGCCGCAGGTGTCGTGGAACCGCTTCGAAAACTACTACCCCGGCGACTCTTATATTGACTGGATCGCGGTCAGTTCCTACGGGGCGCAAACCCCGCTCGATGATTATTGGCCGATCTTCCGCGAGAGCATGGATACGGCGTACCCTAGGCTGGCCGCCCTCACGCCAAACAAACCGATCATCCTGGCCGAGTTTGGGGTGACCGCAAACAACCCGCTTGGAAGCCAATCGGCCTGGGCGGATGCCGCTCTTGCCGATATCACCTCATTCCGCTGGCCGCGGCTCGTGGGCTTCTCGTGGTGGAACGAGTGGTGGCAAAATGATGAAAACCCGCTTCACGATACAGATATGCGCCTGCAAACCAACCCGAGTCTGGCTGAGGTGTTCCTGAGTTTGGTTGGCGGCGATTCCAATGTGCTTGGCGCCATCCCATGAGTCAGAAATAAACACTGGAGTTGGAAGAGGTTGTTTCTTGTATAATGGATGTGTAATATAACCGGAACCATTTCGCAATACCAAGGAAAGCCACGGGTAAATCTCATGAAACATTTGAATCTTCTTCTGCTTGCTTGCATGTTGGTCTCGATCGCAGGCCTCGGGCAGCCTGCATCTCCTGCCAGCGCAGCGACTACCATCACGGTTTCGAATCTCAACGACGACACGACCAGTGGGAACGGCTGCTCCCTGCGCGAAGCCATGGCCAATGCGAATAACAATGCCGCAACACATCCAGATTGTCTGGCCGGGTCTGGCGTGGATACCATCGTTTTTCAGAGTGCGCTGAATGGCTCGATCCTGCTCGGCACACCATTGCCTGCGATCAGCGACGTGAACGGCTTGAGCATCACAGGCGGCACCAGCAAGATCAGCATCATCGCCAACGGTGTCTCCCGGGCGTTCGAGGTTCAAGCCGGCGCAACAGCCACGCTCCAGAACCTGACCATCATGAATGGCAGCGGCAATGGCGGGAACATCTACAATGCGGGCACGCTTAACCTGATCAGTGTCACCGTCCGGAATGGGAACGGCACCAATGGAGGCGCGCTCTACAATGCGGGCGGCACCATCAATGTTACCAATTCCACCTTCACCGGAAACATTGCTGACCTCGGGGCTGTTTTTTACAACAATGGCGGGACCGCCGCCTTCACCAATGTCACCATAAACGATAATGATGTCAACCTTGGCGGGTCTGGCATCATCTACAACAATGGTATTTTGACCGTCAAGAACTCGCTCTTTGCCGACGGAAACAGCACGGTACACTGCGTGGGGAATGCCCTGAACTTTACCAGCACCAATAACATCGCAGATGATCTCTCGTGCAGTCCGAGTTTCGCCGCTTGGTCCACTGCCAGTATTGCGCTGGGGCCCCTGGCGAACTATGGCGGCTCAACAGAGACATTCAAACTACTCCCAGAATCCGTGGCGATCAATGCCGGCGACAATACGTATTGCGCCGTCACAGACCAGCGCGGCACAGGACGCCCCCAAGGTACGCTTTGCGATGCGGGATCCTATGAAGCAAAAATATCACTGACCGTTTCCCCCACTTCTCTGGCATTCGGGAATTCAGTGGTGGGACTGACCAGCCTGCCCAAAACAGTGACGGTAACGAACACGGGAGAAGCCAATCTTTTGCCGGGGATCATCACGGTCACGGGCGATTTTGCCATCAGCACCGACCTGTGTTCTGCCACGATCGTGCCTCCCGCCGGGACATGTACATTCAACGTAGTCTTCCATCCAACAAGCTCTGTAGCAAAAACAGGCACCGTTTCGATCCCTACGAACGCGCTGGTTTCTCCAACGAACATCCCGGTCACCGGCACGGGGATCGTTGGCGTCAACCTGGTGGTTAACCCTGGCTTCGAAAAGCCTCTGAAGCGCCCGATGGGATGGAGAAACCTGACTTACCCCTATACCCTCACTTCCGTCATGGATTGCTCAGTCGGCCTGGCCTCTTTCTGCTCACTGAAGTTACCCGGCAAGGATAAACTGGCTTATGTTGTTCAAGAGGTTCGAAGCGCGGGCAAGGAAAATACGCGCTACCTGATCAAGCTAAGCAGCAAAGCCGATAACATTTCCCTGCCGCCCGACGGTGTCTACAAGGGTGAGGTGTACTTCCTGGACGGCTATGGAAAGTTGATCGAGTCTGTCTCGCTCAATTTCACGCCCGGCACCCATGACTGGGAGCAACTGCAGACGATCTTTGTCACCAGCCATCGCTTCTTCACCATGAACTTCCGCATCCTGCTGAAGTCCACGACGGGTGAGGCGTGGTTCGATAACGCGGTACTCATTCGGCTGCCTTAAAAAAAACAGGGCCGGGAGTTTCTCCCGGCCCTGTTTTTATACTGCGAAAGGATTGAACGTTGTACCACGGTCGTAGTGGTCTTCGTTCTCAGTCCGTTTCAACGAACCAACCACCAGATAGGTCAGGGGAGTCATCAAAGCTTCGACGGCACACTTGAATAGATAGTTGGTCACCACCAGGGTGGTAAACAGGCTCCATGGAAAGACCCCGAACGCGCAAGCGACAACAACAAAGACAGTGGTATCCACCAATTCACCGACCAGCGTACTGCCGATGGTGCGCATCCACAGCCAGCGGCCATCGGTGAGGACTTTCATCCTTGCCAGCACGAAGGCGTTGGAGAACGATCCGCTCCAGTATCCGGCCAGTGAGCCGAGCACGATTCCGCCGCTGGACATGCCGCCAAGGATGGCTGCGTAGGCCGCATCCCCGGCGTATCCCTGCCAGGACACCTCCCCCGGCAGGACAGCCAATACAGCAAACACCCCCGAAGCCAGGGCAAGACAGAAGAACCCCGTCCAGATCACGCGGCGGGACTTTTTGTAACCATACACCTCGGTCAGAATATCGCCAAAGATATACGAGAGCGGAAAGAGGATCGTCCCGCCATCAAAGGCCATGGGCACGCCGAGAATATTGAATTTCAAGTCCACAATCTTGGCCGAGGATGCCACATTGCTGACGACCAGCACGGTCACGAAAAGCGCCATGACCAGGTCAAAGTAACGGTACGTTTTTTGTTGTTCCATATTTACCTCTAAGATGTTTCAGCGTTTACTTTGGCGACCATGCGGCAGAACGAGCATTGATCGTCGTTCGATGTAGGCTGGCCGCATGACGAGCACGGATGCAGGTCCACGGCGCGCTGGGTGGGTTCGGTAAAAAGTCCCTGCTCGCGGGCTTCGAGGAAGCGCAGGTAGAAGATCAACTTGGAACCGGGCTTGTCGGTCTCGAGTTTGTTGAGCAATTCTTTGTAGTAGATCGAGGTCGAGCCATCGGCGAAGGGACATTCCTCGTAGATGTATTCGATGCCGCGCAAAACAGCATACGCCGCCATCTCGCGTTCGTAAAAACGACAGAGCGGTTTCACTTTGCGCGCCAAACCGGGACTACCGGGCAGGACCGGGCTCTGGCGTTGCAGGTAGTCGCCCGACCACTGGAGCGTGTTGCCAAACAGCACCGCCGCTTCATCGTCCAGGTTGTGACCCGTGGCGAGCACGTCGTAGCCAAAGTCGCGGGCGATGCGGTTCATCACGTGGCGCTTCGCCAGTCCGCACACCGCGCAGGGACGTCCCTGCCCGCGATGAGTGAGTTCCGCCATCACAGGGATCGGCTGTCCGTATGCCTGTTGCACATCCACCACGTGCAGTTTCAAACCATTGGCGCTGGCGAATTGCTCGCACAGACGGTGCGATTCGGAGGAATATTGAATTCCCTCATCGATGCCGAGACCGATGTAAAGGCCGTCGGCCTGATAACCGAGGCGCACGAGGATGTCCCACAAAGAAAGAGAATCCTTGCCGCCCGAAACAGCGACAAGGATTTTTTCCTCGCGACGGAACATCGCATATTTTTTGATGAAGCGCTCGGTCTGCTCGGGGATCCACTCAAGGTAGTGTTCCTTGCACAAGGCCAATTTGTGCTGGCGCATGTGGACCGAGGCTTTTGAGCCACACTTCTTACATTTCATAAAAATACCATTATTCGATGACCGATACTCGATATCCGAAACTTGCCGATCGAACGAATATCGAATATCGGTTGTCTTTATCCACCAGAAATGACGGCGATCAGCTTGATCTCATCGCCATCTTTCAGGATCTCATCCTCGAGGATCATCTCGCCAGCACGCGTGGCAATGACCGACTCGGGCAGAACGCCGATCTTTTCGAGCGAGGAAAGCAGGGTCATGCCCGGGCGGACCTCGAAGGTCTTGCCGCGCAGGATCAGTTTGACGGTCATGACTCGGAGCGGGCGGTGGCCTTCAGGCCGTCGATCAACTCGCTGACGTGATCGAGCATGGCCTGTCCGCGCACGCTTCCATACAACAGGCGGGCGGCCGCTTCCTTGTTGATCTTTTTCGACGTTCCGAGCGAACGCACCAACTTCTGGAGCAGGCCCTTGTCGCACTTATCCAGCAGGTCGGGTTTCTTCTCCACCCCTGCAGCATATTTCACGCGGCGATCCCACAAGCGGACTTCCGGCGTCTGGCCATCCTCGCCCTGGTCAAACTCGAAGCAATACGTATGGAAGAGCTGGTGAGCCACCTCGTGGACATATTGCCACTTCACATGCGGAGCGGTCTCCTGGAAAAATGCATGTACCTGCTCTTTCAAGGCGGTCAGGCTCAATTCAGTATTATTCTTCCAGATCTCGAAGAACTGGAAGATGATCTGGGGACGATACTCGTTCGGCGTCATGCGGATCTTTTGCTGGCTGAGGATCTTGAGGTATTCATCCAACAAGGCTTCGGGGATCTGAGCCGCCTCGGCGCTCGAAAGCGTCACCTCGATCTGTTCGTTCTTGTTGATCTGGGTTTCGGCAATGTCGTGGCAGGAGGAGAGAAATTCCTTGAAGTTGGCAAAACCGTAGTTGCGTTCGCTGAAGGCCGGGTCCAGGCGAAGCATGGCATTCTTCAACTCGGCCGCCAGGACCCATTCCCCCGCACGTGATTGAAGCACACGGCGCAGGAGTTGGCGTGCTTCACTGATCTCGAACGATGGGGTCCCGTTGGAAGATTCCGATTTGCCTCCCTTTTTATCGCTATTCCGGGTTTCCATGCCCGCCAGACTCTCATAAAATTTGAACTCATCACAGGCATTGATCAGGTATTCGGCGCTAGTGCCGCTGACACCCACACCAATGACCTTGATACCCTGTCCACGCAGGCGATGCACCAATTCCGTGAAATCGCCATCGCCCGAAACCAGCATGATATGTGTGATATTCCCGCTTCCGGTATGGATGAACTCGAGCGCGTCGATCACGATGCGGATGTCGGCGGCGTTCTTGCCGCGCTTGCTGGAAACATGCACCAATTCCACCCCGGAGCCGAGTAATTCTCGCTGGCGGTCCGCCCCATATGTGGACCAATCGGCGTAGGCGCGGCGAACCACCACCCGCCCGATCTGAGCCGCTGCGTCAAGAATCGCAGACCACTCAACGTCGGTATCCTTTCCCAGTTTTTCAGAAGCGCTGATTTCGATGTTATCATAGTCAATGAATACAGCTACTTGAGCATTATCGTTCATATTAAACATACCCTTTCGATATTATGGTTTTATAGCGGCGCAACACTGAATGTCCAGAGAAACCAGAAGCGCAACTCCCCCCCTTTCGCTCTTCAAAATCGCTCCTCCATGCAGAGAAACGTCACAAGTACGACAAAGTATATAATAAAGCAGTTCACTCGTACAGTGTGAAAACAGGAGACTACTCATGCGCATCGGCATGATGGCCGACACCTACAAACCGCACGTCAGCGGCATCACAAACTACATCGACTTGAATAAGCGCCATCTGGAACGCGCCGGGCACGATGTATTCGTCTTTACGTTTGGCGACCTCGACTACCGCGACGGCGAACCGCGCGTCATCCGTTCGCCCGGCCTGCCCTTACAAGACACGGGCTACTACCTCTCGTTCAGCTACAGCCGCGAAGCCAAACGCCTGCTCCAAACGATGGACCTTGTCCACGTGCATCACCCGTTCTTGAGCGGCAGGCTGGCATTGCGCTATGCGCGCCCGCTTCAAATCCCCATCGTTTTCACCAACCACACCCGTTACGACCTGTACGCGCAATCCTACCTGCCGATGATGCCCGAGGAGATCAGCGAAGGACTGCTCAAGGCCTACATGCCCTCCTTCTGTGCCGCCGTGGACCTGGTCATCTCGCCCAGCGCCGGCATGGAAAAGATCTTGCGCCAACTCGAGGTGGAAGCGCCCATCGAAGTTGTGCCAAATGGTGTGGAACTTGGCCGCTATCTCGACGCACAGCCTCTTTCGCGGGCGGATCACGGATTTTCAGTTGACGATGTATTGCTCGTTTATGTAGGAAGACTGGAGCCCGTAAAAAACCTGGATTTCCTCATCCAGGCATTCAGCGCCTTAGCACGCACATTCGAACACGTCCATCTACTCCTGCTCGGTGATGGCGCGGAACGTGAACGCCTTGAAACCCTCGCCTCGTCACTGGGATTATCAGCCTGCGTGCACTTCGCGGGCATGATCCCCTACGATAACCTTCCTGCATACCTCGCCATGTGCGACGCCTTCGTGACCGCCTCCGTGACGGAGGTGCATCCTCTCTCGGTCATCGAGGCCATGGGGGCGGGTCTGCCCGTGCTGGGAATCCACTCCCCCGGCGTCGGCGATACGGTCGTGGACGGGGTGACCGGCTTCCTCTCACATGAAGATGTCGCCGACTTTGCCGTCAAAATGACCCGCCTCGTCATGGACCGCGACCTGCGCAAAAAAATGAGCGCCGCCTCGCGCGGGGAATCCACCAAATATGCCATCGAGCGCACCACGCGCATGATGCTGCGCTACTACGAGACGCTGGTCAACGCCGCCCAGCCGCGCCACCGCGGACTGGGATTCCGTATTCGAAGTTTTCTCGAGCAGTTCAAAGGATGAAAGCACAACAGCGCGTGGGACGCTGGGGCGAGCAAGTCGCGGCGGAATATTTGGAGAAGCAGGGTTACATCCTCCTCGAGCGAAACTTCCGCACAGGACACGGCGAGATAGACATCATCGCCCGTCAGGACAAGATTCTAATTTTCGTGGAAGTGAAAGCGCGAAGTTCAAATCGCTACGGTATGCCCGAATACTCCGTCACCCCGAAGAAACGCATGCATATTATGTCCGCTGCGCAGGAATATATTTTGGCTCATCCCGAATTTTCCACATGGCGGATCGACGTCATTGCCGTGGAGGGCGAGACCGGGGAAGCGAAGATCGTCCATTTTGAGAATATAGTTTAATGTCCAAACTCCCCCTCATCCTAATCGTCGGGCCGACGGCCGTGGGAAAGACCGAGATCGCCATCCAACTGGCGGAGCGGCTCAATGGCGAGATCATCAGCGCGGATTCGCGACTGTTCTATCGCGGCATGGATATTGGCACGGCCAAGCCCACGCGTGAAGAGCAGGCACGCGTGCCGCATCATTTGATCGATGTTGCAAACCCTGACGAGACCTGGTCGCTGGCGCAGTTTCAGCAGGCGGCAACCGAGGCGATCGCGGGCATCCATGCGCGGGGCAGGCTGCCGTTCCTCGTCGGCGGGACGGGACAGTACGTCCGCGCGGTAACGGAAGGATGGAATCCGCCCGAGGTGAAGCCGGATGAACGCTTGCGGGCAGAGTTGGAGAAGTTGAAAGAAGAGAAAGGGAAAGAGTGGCTGTACGAGAAACTAAAGTCGCTTGACCCCAAGGCCGCGGAGAAGATCGACTTTCGCAATGTGCGACGCACGATCCGCGCGTTGGAAGTGATCCTGACCACGGGGCGTAAGTTCTCCGACCAGCGCGGACATGGCGAGTCGCCCTATCGGCTGGTGACGATCGGGCTGACGCGTCCGCGGGAGGAACTGTACGCGAGGGTGGACGCCCGCATCGAGTCCATGTTCGAGGCGGGCTTGGTGGAGGAGGTGCGCGGTCTGCTGGCAAAATATCCGGCGGAATTGCCGTCCATGTCGGGAATCGGCTACACGGAAACAGTGGGGGTTGTGGAAGGCTCGAAAACGGTCGAGCAGGCCAAAGTCGAGATCCGACGCGACACGCGGGTGTTCGTCCGGCGGCAGGCAAATTGGTTTAAAGAGACCGATTCCTCGATCCGCTGGTTCCGAATCAGCCAAACGACGGTCGATGAGATTTCCGATTTCATCACACAATTGATTGACGTTTAATTTTTTCATGTATATACTTATACAAACGTTTCCGTATCCCGAAGGAGGAGGCTGTCATGAAAGATCGTCCGTGGGTTAAGAACTACGATAAAGGGGTTCCAGCAACAATCGAATACCCGAGTGGGCCATTGTTCCAATTTTTGGAGCAAAGCGCCCAAAAGTATCCTGACCGCGCCTGCACGATCTTTAAAGGCGCGACGATCTCTTTCAAGGAGATGAATGAGATCACCGACCGCGTGGCAGCCGCGCTCGTTTCGATGGGCGTGAAGAAAGGCGATCGTGTGGGCATTTTCATGCCGAACACGCCGCAGTTCGTAATGGCGTATTTTGGGATCATCAAGGCGGGCGGCGTGGTGGTGGCGACCAACCCGCTTTATACACCAGCAGAGATCGAACACCAGGCAAATGATGCGGGGATCGAGGTCATGTTCGTGATGACCAATTTTTACAAGACCATCAAGGCTGCCCAGCCCAAAACCAAGATCAAGAAACTGATCGTCACCAATTTGAAGGAAACCCTGCCGCCGATATTGCGCGTGCTGTTCACCCTGGCGCGCGAGAAGAAGGGCGGTTTCCGTATCGAGGGTGGGCTGGAGAAGGGCGATGTCTGGTTCCAGGATGTGCTCAAGCAGTATGCCTCGGCCAAGCGCCCCAACCTGGACCTCGGTTCGGATGACACGGCTCTGTTCCAGTACTCCGGCGGGACGACCGGCGTGGCAAAGGCCGCCGTTGCCCTGCACCGTAATGTCATTGCGAATACGCTCCAGATCAAATCGTGGATGACCAACCTTGAGGAAGGCAACGAGATCGTGTTGATGGCCATCCCGCTCTTCCATGTGTATGGCATGGTGGCGGGCATGAACTTTGCCATGTCCACAGGCGCGACGATGGTGATGGTGCCGAACCCGCGCGACATCCCTGATGTGCTAGAGAACATCCACAAATACAAACCGACCATCTTCCCCGGTGTGCCGACGCTCTATAATGCGATCAACAACCGCCCCGAGGTAA
>CAYNQA010000104.1:0-9820 GCA_964399225.1 uncultured Anaerolineaceae bacterium | reverse complement strand
CCCCAGGCGTTGGACAAATACAGCAACGATTGGGGCCGCCCGGCGGTCCAGTGGGACGCGATCGTGAAGGGGATCAAAAAGCACGGCATCCGCAACGCCGCGCAGACCACCGTCGCTCCGACCGGCACGATCGCCACTGTCGCTGGCTGCGAAGGCTACGGATGCGAACCCGTTTTCGCGCTGGCATACAT
Source organism: uncultured Anaerolineaceae bacterium (assembly GCA_964399225.1). Taxonomy (GTDB): domain Bacteria; phylum Chloroflexota; class Anaerolineae; order Anaerolineales; family Villigracilaceae; genus Denitrolinea. Next base: position 9,629 of record CAYNQA010000104.1, on the reverse strand, counting down.
CCGCCATGTCAATGACAATGGCAAGGACTTGAAACTGACATACGCCAGCCCGCGTTTCGATGAAGCCCTCAAGAAACTTGGACTCGGCGAAGAGAAGCGCCAGGAGATCGTGGAGCAGGTGATGAGCGAAGGCTCGTGCCAGCACGTGGACGCCCTGCCGAAGAAGGTCCGCGATGTGTTCGTGGTTTCTGCGGATATCACCGCCGAAGAGCACGTGCGTATGCAGGCCGCGTTGCAGGCGTTTGTGGATAACTCACTGTCGAAGACGGTCAACTTCCACGAAAACGCGACCGAGGAAGACGTAGCCCGGGCGTACCTGCTGGCTTGGGAACTGGGCTGCAAAGGCATCACCGTGTACGTGACCGGCTCGCGCGAGAAGGTTGTGCTCGAAACAAAGGCAACCGCAGACAAGAAGGTTGCCCCAGCCGCTGAGACTGCACCTGTTGCGGTTGCCGCTGAACCTGTGATGTGGCATGGCGCGAAGAAGGCCCGCCCGCGCGCGTTGACCGGCAGCACGCACAATGTGGATACTCCGCTCGGCAAGGCTTTCATTACCATCAATGAGAACGGCGGCAGCCAGCCTTTTGAAGTATTCATCAATACGTCGAAGGCTGGTTCAGAAACTGCGGCTGTCTCCGAGGCGATCGGACGTTTGATCTCGTACATCCTGCGCCTTGCCAGCCCGGTTGCGCCGCTGGACCGCATGCGCGAAGTGGTGCGCCAGTTGACCGGTATCGGCGGCGGACGTTCGCTCGGCTTCGGTCCGAACCGCGTCCGCTCGCTGCCGGACGGGGTGGGGCAGGTGCTCGACCACTACCTGCGCGACAGGGACGGCTTGACCCCGCCTGCCCCCGAGAAACGCAACGGCAACGGCGGCCATGCGCTGGAGAACGAAGCCGCCGCCGCATCCTCGCCCCTCGCCAAGATCGGTGACCTGTGCCCCGAGTGCGGTGAAGCCGCTGTGGTGAACGAAGAGGGTTGCCGCAAGTGTTATGCTTGTGGGTATTCGGAGTGTTAGAAGATTAGCAAGTTGGCAAGTTGAAATGTTGAGCGGACGAGGTGACTCGTCCGCTTTTTTATACTTCTTTCGATTTTATAAAATTGGCCATGGAGAATTAATTATCGCCTAGTTCATCACCCGTAACAACGCCGCATCTTTTGCGCCAGCCTTGACCTCGTACATCACAGCATCCGCCGCCTGGATCATTTCATCCACCGTGGCGGGCGGGACATGGTACGTGACGACGCCGACACTGATCGTCACGCCCAGGGTCCCGGCCTTCGTTTGAGCCAGGATGGCGCCGCGAATTTTCTCCACGATCCCGCGGATCGCCTTATCGTCTGCGCCGGAAAAGAAAAGCACGAACTCGTCCCCGCCCACGCGCGCAAGCAAATCCCCTTTGCGAATGACCGATGTCACTGCCTGGGCTACATTGCGCAGCAATTCGTCTCCCGCGGAATGTCCCAGGCGGTCATTGACTTGTTTGAAATTATCGAGGTCAAAATATGCGAGGCTGACCGGCTTGTTGAATGAACGCGCCCGCGCAAGCTCCAACTCCATCACTCGATGGAATTCGCGCGAGTTGTTGACGCCGGTCAGGAAATCGGTGCGGGCCAGCAGGTTTTCGTGTTGAACAGAGATGTTCAATTGATCGAGCATATACGCGATCAGTGAGAACGTCACAAAGCGGATGCCCGTGTTCCAGTACCGCACCCATTCACTTGAAAATTGTTCGCCCGCCAGGCGGTTCGACGCCGCCCAGGTGAACACGCTGACCAGGGTCACGATCATCCCGTTACGGATCCCTGAATAGACCGTGGCGACCGCGATGGGGATCAGGTAAAAGAAACTGAACGAGATCTCGAAGCCGGTTTTATAGTCGATCACACCGAAGATCACCGCGAGGACGAGGGAGCGTAACAGGATCTGACGGGATGTGCGCCGCCGAAAATGTTGATCAAGTTGCAGGTAGAGTTTTCGCATGGAGTGTTTCGATTCGCTTAGCAGCGAAAGGAGAAAATAATGGAGGCGATCAACGTCGAGACGCCGCATGCAGCGCTAGCGCAGCGCTTTCCAAAGACGCAATTTTGCTTTGGCGTATCTGCGCTCTAATGCCGGGAAAAAGCCGCTCAAGAACAGGATAACACGTCTGTCCTGCCTTGTGGGAGTACAATTTGGGAATACCATACATTCACGGAGTCCCCATGGCCAAAGTCATCCCCGCAGCTGAGAAAATTACCCGCGCCCGCAGCTTGATCCAAAAGGCGCGCGCCTACCCCGTCCCGACCGGGGGGTTGGGTAAAGGCGATTTCTCATACATTGCCAACGTCAAAGACCTGTTGCGGCAGGCCCGCGACCTGGTCAAGTTCATCCCTCAGACCATGGGTATCCCCGCCGAAACGAAAGAGGACGTGAAAAAACTTTTTCAAGAGATCGAGGATACCCAACGCGAGTTGTTGTACTGAACCGACAGACCCCAAAGGTTGATAAAAACCTTTGGGGTCTGTCTTGAATTTGGTTGTAGAATAGAATTGGAAGAAAAAAGGAGTTTCACCATGGATAACAAAGAACTCGAAAAACTTCTCTCCGAACTGCGCGCCGAACTCCAACGCACCGAAAACGTGGACGAAAAGGGCGCCGAACTTCTGCGCAGCCTCGATGCCGATTTGCACCATCTGCTCTCGCATAGCGGGGCATCCTCCGCCTCCATGCTCGACCGCTGGCGCCAATCGCTTGAACATTTCGAGGTCACGCATCCAGCCCTCACCCGTCTGCTCTCCGACCTGATGACTTCCCTCAGCAACGCGGGCATCTAAATCGTCACAAGCGCGCCGAAAGATCGGGGAGTCGGCGCCCATCAAGCAGGCAACATGAGCCGTTCACCCTTTCGTACCCGCTATCTCCGCATCCTCACTTTTTTTGCCGGGGTCATCCTTCGCTTCATCCTGTGGGAGTTGATCCTTGCCCGCCTCGGTCTGCGCCCCTGGGTGCGTCGGACCCGCGCCGAACGTTTCCGCCGCGAAGCTGTTCGATTCCGCGCGCTTGCCCTGCGGATGGGCGGGGTGATGATCAAAGTCGGACAATTCCTATCCTCCCGCCTCGACATCCTGCCTCCCGAGGTGACCGATGAACTCGCGGGTCTGCAGGACGAGGTGCCTGCTGAGGCCTTTGCGGACATTCGCAAACTTGCCGAACTTGAGCTTTCCTCGCCCCTCGCCGAAAAGTTTGCCTGGTTCGACGAAGCCCCGCTTGCGGCGGCATCCCTCGGACAGGTCCATCGCGCCCGCTTGAACGTCGAGGATGAAGCGGATGGAGGCTTTCGTGAGGTGGTGGTCAAGGTCCAACGTCCGCATATCGAGGAGATCGTCGAGGTGGACCTCTCGGCCCTGGTCCGCGTGGGGAACTGGCTGATGCGCTATCGCCCCATCCGCGAACATGCTGATGTGCCCGCCCTGCTGCGCGAGTTTGCCTCCACTGTGCGCGACGAGGTGGACTACTTGAGCGAAGCCCGAAACGCGGATACATTTCGCGACCTGTTCAAGGGCGATAAGTTTGTTCATGTGCCGCGTGTTGTGCATGGCTTGTCCACGCGCCGTGTGCTTACCCTCGAAAACGTTTTTGCCATCAAGATCACGGATTACGCAGCCATCACCGCTGCAGGAATTGATCGCGGCGAAGTGGCGCGTAAATTGCTCGACACGTACCTCAAGCAGATCTTCGAGGATGGATTTTTCCATGCCGACCCTCACCCAGGCAACCTTTTCATTACCCCTTACAAGACCGCCAAAGGTGCACAACGTTGGAAACTGACCTTCGTGGACTTTGGCATGGTTGGCCGTGTGCCCGACGGCGTGCAGGAAGGTCTGCGTGAAATGCTGATCGGGGTGGGCACAAAAGATTCCTCGCGCGTGGTGCGTTCTTATCAGATGCTCAATGTGCTCCTGCCCGGCGCAGACCTGAAACGCATTGAGCAGGCTGAAGCAAAAATGTTCGACCGCTTCTGGGGTATGTCCATGAGCGAGTTGCGGAAAACGAATCCCGACGAGTTACGCAAGTTCGCCCACCAATACCGCGATCTGATTCTTGAAATGCCATTTCAGGTGCCGAATAACCTGCTCATGCTGGTTCGCACTGTGGCCATCCTGAGCGGCATGTGTACCGGCCTCGACCCGAATTTCAACTTGTGGAACCAGCTCTCCCCGTATGCCCGAAAGATGATCGAAAGCGACTCTTCTTCCAGCCTCGACCTGATCCTCGATCAGCTTGGTGATTTTGCCCAGGCCTTGCTGGCGCTCCCTTCGCAAGCCAGCCGCGTCTTGATGAAGATGGAGCAGGGCGAATTGGTCATCCAGTCGCCGGGGGTGACGCAGGAGCTCCGCTCTCTCTCGCGTTCAGTTGATCGCCTGACAGGCAGTGTCCTTTTTGCAGCTTTCTTGCTGGGCGGTGTCATGCTCTTTGACAGCGGGCATGCGCCGATCAGTTCCGTGTTGTTTATCATGTCGGCATTGCAGTTTTTGTGGATGCTTATCCCCAGAAAAAAATAAAAAAAGAGACAGTCGCCGCAAGGCGACTGTCTCTTTTTTTTGCTATTCTTTCTCTTCCTCGCCGCCATCCTCAGTCCTCTTGATGGCTGCGTCGATCAGACTGCGGAAGGCCAGCAGCATCTCCTTGCGGGCAGCCTTGCGGTGTTCGCGGAACTCGCGGTAGCCTTCGGGCATCAGGGCTTCCATGCTCTTGCGCAATTCCTGTCGCGCGGCTTTGTAATGCTCGCGGGTTTCTTCAGGGATGCGGCTCTTATATTTGGGTTCGCGTTTTTCAGTCATAGGCGTCTCCTTGTTAGTCAATTTCATTATAGCACTATCAATGCTCCAGTCCGTTTTATGACTTGCATTTTTGCAAGCGACGGAGAATTGTGTCAATTCCCTGTAAAATTATTCCAATTCTTTGATGAGGTTTCCGAATGGGACAGGATAGTCAGAACGACCGATCATTACTTGAAAAGTACGCTCCTGTAATCCGCTTCGCGGGCGGGGAAAATTTCCTGCCGATGAATGTGGAGGACTTTGTCGCGGGCGAAACGCGCATGTATCGCAAGCCGAATGGCGCCAAAACATTCAAAGCCGTGAAGGAATGGGACGAGGAGCGGGATCCCAAAAAACGCCTTGCCATGCTCGGCAAGGAAGAAGGCGGAGATGTTTATCTGCGTTACATCCATCTCGACCGCGTCAGCACGATCATTCGTTTTGTGTTGACCATCCAGATCGCGCTTTTGTGTATTCTGGCGGGTTATGGCATATTTGGCTTGACCTCCCTGTATGAGTTTGTCGGTCTTGATTATGCGGATGGCTTCAAACTCGGGTTTCTCGCTTTGTTGATCGCTGCCTGGCCTTTCGTAGATGCCGATGGGAAATCCCATTTTGGAATTCTACTTGCCCTGTTTGGGATCTTTTTCTTTGGCACCGCATTTACCATCGGGTTTGCAGCGCTCGCCCTTGGACAATTGGCCGGGTTCTGGATGGTTTACCTGGTTTTTAGCCGCTGGCATAAATCATTCACGCGGTTTAGCCGGCGCTGGGGTTTTCCGCTCTTGCACGGCTTGAGCCTGTTTTTGATCGGTATGTCCAATGTGGCCATCGGTTACGGCCTAACCTGGCTAGCGCACGTTTACAATTTGCATATCGGTCAGGCGTATGAAGTTTCGGCTGTTTTGGCTGTCTCCACGATGCTTTTCTATTCACTCGTTTTGATTAGCAGTGCCTTACGCGAAATGCATCCCCCTGAAAATCTACGCCCGCAAGAGATCGCTACAGCATTGATATTGATGGTTTCCCTTGCGGCTGGCTTGATGCTGGTTTGGGTTGGAAATAACACCGCCTGGTTGAGCGAGGTCGGGATGTATCTTGCGGTGATCTTCCTCTTTGGTGCTGTCATTCTTTGGTATCTTCTCGACCCGCTGCAGGTGACCGGTCCCGGGCCGCTGTATGAGAATAATGACCGCCAGGCTGCCTTTAATTGGGACCGCCGCGTACTGGTCGTGAGCAGTATTGCGCTGATCGTATATCTTTTTCTAAGCGGGATCGTTTTCCGTCACGACTTCAACGATATCAATGACTACCTTTTTGCGAACATCATTCATTACTTTGCATCCGCCGGTATCATCCTGGTGATACTTGGCCTGCTTGGTGATAGTATCCCGGGCTATTTCCTCGATGTCCTTTCCGGCCTGTACGACACCGATACCCTGCGGGCGAGGAAACGCTATCGCGATGCCGTATCCAGCCGCGGTCGTCGAGGCGAAGCGGATTCCCGTCACCGTTATTGGTATTACGGGCGGGTGATCCGTCAGCGGGAGTGGGTCATCCTTCAATATAATTATTTCTTCGCCTTCAACGATTTCCGCACCACCGCCGGCGGGATGAACAACCATGAAGGTGATTGGGAGTGTGTGAATATCTACCTGCGGGGCGATATCGACTCGCATTCACATCCCGATTCGGGTGATGTCCACCTCCAACCGTTTGGCGTGGCGTATTCGCAGCATCATGACGGCCTGTTCGAATTTTGGGAGGATGTGCCCCGCGCGCGGGTCCCGGATGCCGCTTCGCAGAACACTCTCAGCAGCCATCCGATCGTCTATGCGGCTCTTGGGTCGCATGCCATGTTCTCGCGCCCTGAGATCTATCCTCTTTCGCTGCAGTTCCCCGGCACGACGCAAAGATTGATGAGCCAGCTTGAGCGTTTCATCCAGAAATTCCGCACCCGTTCGCGGCTGGTGGAAACGCATATTCGTGAGATTGACCAGGCGATCGATGAATATCGGAAGGAGCGGGGAAGAAGCATTGTCGCGCAGGGCGGCAAGACGGATGGCGGTTCCCGCGAATACGCTGGCGGTGATGGAATCCGTGTCGGTTACGGGTACAACCCGGACCCTCATTCCAAGGTCCACAGCGACGAGTTCAAAGCCGTTCTGAATCCGCCTGTGACAGTCGCGCGCCGTGAAAGTAACTTCGATGGCGTCGCTGCGGATAAATCTAAAGACATTTACGAAGATTGGAGCTTTGAGGTCATCACAGATGACACCCCTTGGGTGAAATACAAGGGCATGTGGGGTCGTCGTTCCCGCGTTGCCGGCGAAAGCGGACCGCAGGGTCCACGCTGGGCTGGAGATATGATTCGAATCCGCTGGGGCGAAGCGGACAAATCGCTGGAGTGGATGGACACCCTGCTTCTCGGAATTTTACGGGATGATACAAAGCCTGCCAGTCTTCGCAAGCGCGCTCTTCAACATTTGAGTCGGAGCGACTCGCTCTTTCCTGAAGATAGCTTTGGCGCTGAGTAGAATCAAAACAGCCACCGCGAGGTGGCTGTTTTGATTCTCTATCGTTCTGAAATGGTGATCGTTTCGATCACGTCGCCTGGTGAGGTTGCTGTTGCCGGGTCACGCAGGGTGATCCCGTAAACAACATCCATTCCCTCGATCACTTCGCCAAAGATGGTATGCATTCCCGTCAGCCATTCCGTTGGCGCAAAAGTGATGAAGAACTGGCTGCCATTGGTGTTCGGACCGGCGTTTGCCATGGCCAGTAATCCGGGGCGGTCGAAGGCCAAATCGCTGAACTCATCCTGGAACTGATAGCCTGGGCCGCCCGCGCCGGTGCCGGTCGGGTCGCCGCCCTGGGCCATAAAACCCTCGATCACGCGGTGGAATGTGGTGCCGTTGTAGAATCCCTGACGAGCGAGAAACACGAAGTTGTTGACGGTGACCGGAGCTTTATCAGCAAAGAGTTGGATCACGATGTTGCCGCCTTTTTCCAGCTGGATGGTGGCGACGTATTGCACACTCGGATCGATCGTGAACTCAGGCGGGGATGACCATTGCGTATCACTGGCCCCCGTTCGAGATGTTTCAGGCGTTTCGGCAGGTTTGGGCCAGTACGTATAGATCATGCCAATGACAATGATGCATGCCACTACAATGCCTGCCATACGCAATAATCGCGCCTCCTGGCGATTCTTTTCGCGGACGGCGCGGATTCGGTCTCGTTTCGAAGTCATTAATGAAATCTCCTTGGAATTTAGTCTTTAGTCAGCCATTCTTTGGCGGCTAACTCATCATCGAAATACTTCAGGGATTGCCCGGTCAATTGGGTGAGCAGATCACCCAGGGTGCGCTTGACCCCGCTGATGCCCAGGACGGCGGTCCGCTTCACGTGCGCCTTGGTCGCTGTGGATGCGGTATTCATCACTGGCAGCAGGTCCCGGCCGATGTTTGTATTGCGAAAATCGGAAAGCACAAGCACCGTGCCGGCAGGTTCCGCGGTCACAATGACCTGCACCTCAGCCAATTCCGCCTTGACCGCTTCAGAATTGTAGAAAAGGTTCGAAAAGTCCTGGAAGAAAATTCTTGCGCCGCTGTACTCGATCCACTTTGATCGCATGGGGTACCTCCTTGCTGGTCGCTTTTTTTGAAAAACTTCAAAATTTCATGACAATAGTCTCAAGTATACAATAGAATAATCGGTGTGAGCGACAGCTTCCCCGGCAAATCCCCGCAACCAGTTTGAGCCGGATGAAGTACAATCGCTTCGCCAACTCTGCTTACAGGAAACACATGAACGCCATCGAAGTCAATCATCTTAAACGCATCTTTCGCGCCGTGATCGGCGTGTTCAAACGCTCCATCAAAGAGGTGGTGGCTGTGGAGGATGTTTCCTTTACAGTTGAATCAGGCGAACTGTTTGGCTTGCTCGGGCCGAACGGGGCGGGGAAGACCACCACCGTCAAAATGTTGACGACGCTCTTGATCCCCACCGCCGGGTCCGCGACTGTTGCGGGCATGGACGTTGTCAAACAGGCCACTGAAGTTCGCAAACGGATCGGCTTTATTTTCGGCGGCGAGCGTGGGTTGTACTGGCGTCTTTCCGCCGAGGATAACCTGCGTTATTTTGCCAGCCTCTACGGCGTGGACCCGGATGTCTCGAAAAAACGAATACCCTACCTTCTCGAATTGGTCGGGTTGAAGGGACGCGGCAACGAAAAGGTGGAAGGCTACTCGCGCGGCATGAAGCAGAGACTCCACGTGGCGCGGACCTTGCTCCACGACCCGGATATCCTCTTCCTCGACGAGCCCACGATCGGCCTGGACCCGGTCGGGGCCCGCGATTTCCGTCAGGTCATCCTCGATCTGCAATCCCAGAAAAAGACCATCCTGCTCACCACCCATTACATGTTCGAGGCCGACCTGCTCTGCGACCGCATCGCAGTGATCAACCATGGACACATGGTGGCCCTCGATACGCCGGGTGGACTGAAGAAACACGTCAGCGACCTTTCAGTAGTGGAGATGGAGACTTTTGGCGCATCGCAAGATGCGTTGACAAAACTTCGCTCACTCCCGTTCGTGGACGCGCTTTCCATCGAGGATCAAGATCAGCGTCAGATGTTGACTGTGCAAACCCAGCGGGGCGCCGAAGCGGTGCCAGATTTGATGGCGGCGCTTGAAGGTCAACGTGTAGGACGCGTCATCGTCCGCGAGCCGACTCTCGAGGATGCCTACGTCCGTCTCGTGGGGGGCGATCACCGATGAACATCCGCAATATGTTTATCTATTGGCGCGCCGTGCTGACCG
>CAYNQA010000103.1:8456-9835 GCA_964399225.1 uncultured Anaerolineaceae bacterium | reverse complement strand
AGCGGTCAAACGCTTCTTCCAATTGTCGAGATTGGCGCGGCTATCCAGTTTGACGGAGTGGACTTTCTTGCGCGACAACTCGGCGGGGTTTTCACTGCTGGACGAATTACGGATCACGTCCTGGACCCGCTCGGGGTACGCCAGCCCGAGCGACTCATACACCCTGGCATATCCCGCCACCGGATCGATGGACAAATCCTCGTGGCGGACGATGAGAATGGACGGATGCTTTTCCCGGTCCGCATGGACGACTTTGTAGACCATCTTCCACAACAGCGCGGCCTGACCGATGATGTCGTCTGCGGTGATGCGTTCCATATCCGCTCGGAAGGGTTCGAGGTGGTCACGCATCAAAATCGGCTGATCGAGCAGGTCTTTAAAGTCGAACGGCCAGTTGAGACGCTTGAGGCTGGAAGCAAACCCAGCCGGGTGACGGATGGTCACCACGGCGCGGCAGTGGAGTCGCTCTGTGAACCATGGCAGGGAGAAGACAGCGAAGGGGTCTTTGAGCAGGGCGGGACGGCGAAAGATGCGGCCTTGAAAAAAGATGGCAAGGTCGCGGCCCATGCGCAGGAGGTCTCGACGCGAGCGGAGGGAGGCCAGTTCGGCGAGCAGGTTGTAGCGCAGGGCGAGAGTCCGCTGGAAGGCCGGGAGAAAGTCCGCTTCGTTTTCGCGCGTGATGCAGGTGTACCACTTGCGGACCGGCGCGCGCATCACGCCGGGGCGGTGCAGCACATTAAGCGGTTCACTGACATAGGCATATCCGCCCGCAGCCAGCATCTTGCCAACCCAGGTGGTGCCGGTGCGGTGCGCACCCGTGACGAGAAGGGCGGGGCTTCGGCCCATTGTGATTAAAAATCTTCTCCGCGCAGGATCTTGTCGAACAAACCAGAATCTACCATGTGCTTCAACAAGGCACGTTTGCTCAACGGGTATTCATGCAGAGAAACACCCTTCACGCCCCGCAAATGCTCAGCGTTGACCTTCTCCATTGGGTCTTTCAAACCGAAATGAAGGTGGAACTGCGTTTTATATTCAAGCGTCCCCAGCACTTTCCGCAGGTCATAATATTTTTTCTTGAACAGCGAACGCGCGTAAAGTTGAATGGCGACATGCGGCCAGCGTTTTTCCTTGTATTTCCAACGATTGATGGGGTCGGCAAAGGTCTGGGAGGAAAAAGCATGCACGTAATCCACATTGAGCATGGCGCCCAACAGGATGGCACCGAACCCGCCCTGCGAGTTTCCAATAAATGTGACCTTCGTGGCACCCGATTCGCGGATCAATTCCTGCAGCACTTTTACCGTGCTGGGAATATCGGTGCTGAGGCCGGGCAGACCGGCATGATAGACAGCCCTTCGAAAATCACGGACGTACAG
>CAYNQA010000103.1:0-8446 GCA_964399225.1 uncultured Anaerolineaceae bacterium | reverse complement strand
TTTCTTCACGCTCGCCTGCTCGGAAACGCTCGAAAATTCAAAAGGCGGAATACCGCCTCCAAAATACCCCCCGAACGCAGCCAGCAGATGAGGGCTGTCGGCGGAAAAATCCTTCAAGAGAGGCGAGTGATCTGGATCTGGCAGGGGGATATTACTTTTCATTGAAAACCTCATTCAAAAAAAGATGTTCGTACGCGCTCACAACACGCTGTATGTCGAAGGTTTGCGCAAGTTGCAGGCTGTGTACGCGCGCGCGATTCAGTTCTGCGGCGCTGCTCAGGAGGGCACGCAGGCTGGCGGCCATGCCATCTGCATCATCTGATTCATGCAGGTAACCGTTTGCGCCCGGTTCCACGAGATCCACAAATCCGCCCACCTGCCCTGCAACGATGGCCAGCCCGCAGGCAAGGGCCTGCACACCAACCACCGGGAGCCCTTCGGAACGGGACGGCATGAAAAGGATATCGGCGCGGCGGAATTCATCCAGCACGGTTTCGGGCGTGACCCAGCCCGGCAGGTGAAAACGATCCTGGATTTGCAGGTGCGCGATCTCTGTGCGCACCGCCTCGAACAGCGGTCCATCACCCAACATGGCACATTGCCAATGCAGGTCTTTGAGACGGCCGAGGACTCGCACAAGTTGCAGTGGATTTTTCTGTTCCACGAACCGCCCGGCAAAAACAATGCGCATCGGCTCCTGGACCTTGATCGGGTGAGGCCGTAATGGAGTCAGGTCCACCCCATTGGGGATCACCTCGATCGGGCGCGCGTAATGCCGCACAGCCAGCCCACGCGTGAAATTGCTGACCGCCACAACCTTTGCCGCCGCTCTCCAGATCGGATGTGTGAACGGCAAAATAAAGCGGAACCATTTGCCGGTCTTCTCTGGCACGCCGCCGGGCACATCACCGAGGTGCGCGGTCAGAACATATGGCAGGCGATACAGGCGCGAGAGCATCCATGCCAGCGCGCCGGCAGGGACAGCAAAGTGCGCATGAATCAGGTCGGGGCGCCAACTGCGCATCAAGCGGATGGCAGCCCACAAACCGGCAAAAATAAATGCACCCATCTCCGGCAGGCGCGCACGGAACCGTTCCCGCCGCAGGGAGGGGACGCGGATGATCTCGATCCCATCCTGGATTTCGCGGAGAGGCAAACCGTCGATGTGAGCGGTGATGATCTTGATCTCGAACCCGCGTTTTGCCAGGCCGAGACTGATATCACGGGCCGCCGCCCCACCCCCACCGCCGATGGGAGGATATTCGTGGGTCAGGATAAGCAGTCGCATCAGGGTAAATTACATTCCACTGGGGTGCGCCGCGGCACAAGCAACTGCACACGCACTTCTTCCAGTGTGACCTTTGGTTCATAGTAACACAGGATGGGGTTAACCACTCCGTCCACCCAGGCATTGTTCTCCTCGCCAAAGCTGTAATCGCTGTCTTTCACCGCCATGCGCAGGACATCACTGACGATCAAAACAAAGCGGTGCGCGGCCAGGTCGCGGTGGAAGGATGCAAGGAACAGCGGGGCGTTGCCGCGCATGGCAAGGTCCATCAGGTATTTTTTTTCGTAATCCACCACCAGAGGGACGTTGGTGATATATCCAAATGTCAGCAATTGGCGATGGTCCATGAACAAGACCTCACCCTGCTTGCTGGCAGATGCCACCTCGCGGCGGACCTCATCGAGCGCCTCCGCCGTAACATCTGCCGAGGGGAGTAAACCGAACATGCGCGGATCGTTGCGCGGGTCATCTTCCAGGCCGGTTAAAACCTTGAGCGTATCGAGGTTGCCGGCTGTAACAAGCGGTTGCATATTGATCAGCGTTAGCAAGCCGGGGATCAGGAACAAGGCCAGCAAGGTCAGCCGCATGGAAAAATTCAATCCCGCCTCAGACATCCAGGTATGACCGTTCCGTTCCCAGACCAGGCTGGCGACAAACACCAGGCCGATCAGGAACATGTCCATGTTGTGCAGGTCAGCTCCGCCACCGATCTTTGTGCTGGCGGTCAGGCCCACAGCCAGGAATGCAAGCAACGAAAGAAGAATGGCCAGTTTTTGCCAGATCGCATCGCGCGGCAAAGTGCGCGAGGACAGGTGAGAGAAGACAAGAAATAAGGGCAGAGTGGCGATCGCCAAACCGGGGATGATCCCAAACGGATAGGTGCTGTTTGGCAGGAGGCGATACCACAACAAAGGCTGGCGATTGACAGCTCCCGCCGCTTGCGAAACCAGGTCTGGACTTGGATTATTGGAGAAAGCCGCCAGGACCAGGACGCCGGTCAGTGCCCCAAAGACGCCCAAAAGGATGGCATCACGCCACTCGCGGCGGGACGGGGCGGGCTGGGCATCTTGTCCGGCGGAGGCCAGCACCATCATGGCCGACCAGATGGCCGGTGCAAAGATCCAGGTGATACGGCTGATGGCTGCCACAAAGGAGGCGAATATGATGGTGGGAATGGATATCCAGATCGGTTTACGCCAGCCAAGCGCAACAAGGATCGCGGCCACCAACAACGGCGCATGGATGGGACCCTGTCGAAGGAATGTGAGCGTCCACAGACCGGCCAGCAACCATGCCAGCTTTTCACCCGAGGCAGATTGAGATGGGCGGTAAAAGGCGGCCAGTCCGAGAAGGAAGTATGGCAGGGTGGCAATCAGGGAGATCCATAAACGCTCCCCAAGAATGGTCACGTTGGGAAGCAGGAAGGGTAGACCGCCCAGAAATGAACGACCCAGATCGAGGTAGGCCCGATCGCGTCCCCCATCGGTAAAGATGTAGAGGTCGCGTCCGAACAGCATGGAATAATCCCACAGCCTGTTCCCCTCAGACCAGCCCAGCGAGAATGGATACGCCGTAACATTCGTAAATGGGACGGCGATCATGACCATGGATGCGCACAAGATCGCTGCTGCGAGCAGGGCCTGCCAACGAATAAATGAGAGGTCGGATGAAAGCAAAAAAGCCACCGAAGCGGCCATGAGGGTAAACAAGAACAAGCGGAAGGCAATGCCGGTAAACACCACGCCCCAGAATGTGAATTGAATCCACAGGATCGGGAAAATGAGGATCAAAGCGATCAGGTGCCAGCGCACGCGGCCCAGTGATCGGCGCAGGGCGACCAAGCGTAATGCAATGCGGTCTTGAAAGAGAGCCGGCTTCCAAAGCCCGATCCATAGCACTCCTAACAGGAACAGGCAAAACAATGCAAATCCTAGAAACAAAAACGCCCAGGTGAAAGCGAATTCCCCCAACTGATGACCGGTGCCCCAGGCAACTTGAAACATATCGTAAGCCGCAAAGACAAGCAGCACGGTGGCGGCAACAAAAGCTGTAGCTCGGGAAAAGCGATTCACAAAATACCTGTGGGTGGTCGGGAGAGCGAGGCTTACTGCCCGCTTGACTGCAGGATGGAGCGGATGTGATAGGTGGGTTTCTGCTGAGACTCGTAGTAGGTGCGGGCAAGCAGTTCGGCGATGAGGCCCATGAGAATGGATTGGAAGCCCATGATGGCGAACATGGCCCCCACTACCAGCAAAGGCGAATTGGCAGCCGGCACGTGGTAGAGGGTACGTCGCAAGAAGAGGTAGAGCAGGTCGGCAAAGCCGAGGAACATCAGAGTCAGGCCGGTGCCGCCGAAGAGGTAGATCGGTTTTTTGGAATAATCGAGCAGGAACTTGACGGTGAAGAGGTCGAGCAACACCTTGATGGTGCGTTCAAGTCCGTATTTGGCTTTGCCAAATTTGCGCGCGTGATGGTTCACTTCCATCTCGGTGATGCGCGCGCCGACCGAGTGCGCAAAGACGGGAATGAAGCGGTGCATCTCGCCGTAGAGGCGGAAGCCTTCGAGCACATCGCGGCGATAGGCTTTGAGCGTGCAGCCATAATCATGCAAGTGCACGCCCGTGACCTGCGAGATCAGCCAGTTGGCGGCGTGCGAGGGCAGGTTGCGCGTGATGGCATTGTCTTTGCGCCTTCTTCGCCAGCCGCTGACCAGGTCGTAGCCTTCATCTAGTTTTGCAAGCAGGTTGGGGATATCGGCGGGATCGTTCTGGAGATCGGCGTCGAGCAGGACGATGATGTCGCCGCGGGCATGGTCGATGCCGGCCGCGATGGCGGCGGTCTGGCCGAAATTGCGGCGGAATTCGATCACACGGATGTGGAGCGGGTCCTGTTGATAGAGCGTTTCCAACGCTTTCGCACTGCCGTCCTTGCTGCCGTCGTTGACGAGGATCAACTCCCATGTTTTGGAAAGCGGCTCGAGGGCGTCGATCACAGCGTGATAGAGCAGAGGAATGTTCTGTTCTTCGTTATAGACAGGGACGACCAGGGAGAGTTCGGGCATGGTTTTGAAAAGGTTTCAATGGAGTGCAGGCTTCAGCCTGCTACTATGCGACCTGAAGGTCGCACTCCAGAATTGTATGCTTATGAATTCGCGACCTGCTTGCTGATGCGCTTGATATCCGAGTCGACCATCATCTTGACCAGGTCCGCAAAGCCGACCTTTGGCTCCCAGCCGAGTTCACGCCCGGCCTTGGACGGGTCGGAGAGCAGGATGTCCACTTCGGCGGGACGGTAGAAGCGTTCGTCCACGACCACGTGCTCGCGCCAGTCGAGGTCCGCGTGGGCGAAGGCGATCTCGCAGAATTCGCGCACAGTGTGCGTCTCACCGGTGCCGATCACGAAGTTATTGGGATGGTCGTGCTGCAACATGCGCCACATGGCGTCCACGTAGTCACCGGCAAAACCCCAGTCGCGTTTCGAGTCGAGATTGCCAAGGTGCAGGTCTTTGGCGAGGCCGAGTTTGATCTTGGCCACGCCATCGGCGATCTTGCGCGTTACAAATTCCAGGCCGCGGCGCGGGGACTCGTGGTTGAAGAGGATGCCCGAGACCGCAAACAGGTTGAACGATTCGCGGTAATTGATGGTGATGTAATGTCCGTAGACTTTGGCCACACCATACGGCGAGCGCGGATAGAACGGGGTATTCTCGCTCTGCGGGATTTCAAGCACCTTGCCATACATTTCACTCGAAGACGCCTGATAAAAACGAATCTTCGGGTTGTAATAGCGGATGGCCTCGAGGATGCGCGTCACGCCGAGGGCGGTCACTTCGCCGGTCAGGGTGGGTTGGTTCCACGAGGTGGGCACAAAGGATTGCGCGGCGAGATTGTAGAATTCGGTGGGCTTGAATTCCTCGAACAGCGCCATGAATGAGCCTTGATCGTGCAAGTCGCCCTGGATCACATGGATGCGATCGAGCAGATGGGCGATGCGTTCGTAGGTGAACGTGCTGGCGCGACGCGCCACGCCCACAACAGTGTAACCTTTGGAAAGCAGAAGCTCAGCGAGATAGGAACCGTCCTGTCCCGTGATCCCCGTGATGATTGCAGTTGGCATTCAGTCTCCTCAAATTGGGCGCAGGTCTTTGGGCCGCCTACGCGAAGGGTCAAAATTCAGTGGCTGAATTATATCGTGAAATTTCAAGGCAAAGATTTTCTCCGTCGATCCAACCACCACCCTCCCCCAAGGATCAGCGCGGCGAGAACAACGATGATGGCGACCATCCAGCCGAACAGAATCTGGCCGCCAAGATGATAGTAGCGGCTGGCATACCATTGTGTGAAGAACACGAGGAAGACAACCTCAACCAAAATCCAGCGCGTCAGCCAGCGGTCACGGTTGACCCAGGCGTACGCGGCGACCAGCGATTCGATCACGATCAGGATGGCACGATAACGTGGATTATCCCATTGGTCCGCGCCGCCGCGTAATGCCGCGATGATGGACCAGATCCAGACGAGGGCGATCAGCCATAGCCAAAGCCTTCGCTTCTCTCCGACTTCGGAGCGGGTTGCCGCGAACGGAGCGTAAAACAACAACGGGACGAGTGCATACCACCCCAGCGCGCGGAAAATCCCGAGCAGACGTAACGTCAGCGTGGTGGGTTCGACGAAGGCCGCGGGCAGGACCGGTTGGCACAGGCCGTACACCATCACAAACAGCGGATGCAGTCCCTCGGGCATTTGGCTGAAGAGCAACTGCACCCAACCCGATCCGCGCTCGAGTTGATATGTGTCCCATTTGACTGCCTCACGCGCGAAGTTCATCACCACACCGACAGGAGAGGCACCGAATGGCTCATCGCGTTCGAGGCCCCATGCGAGGAGGTACAGGCCTGCGATGAAGACGAGACCGGTGACCAGCAGCGCCATCCACGAGACACGTCCATGTTCACGCTGGACAAAGGTCCAACCGGCGAAGAGAACCAGGGTCAGCAAGCCAATGGCGGGAGAGATGAGCAACATGCCGAGAAAGCCAAGGGCGAGCCAGAAGATGGCGGAGTGCCACTCCGCCCTACGCATTGCGGATTGTAGGTCGGATTGGTAATCCGACCTGACCAACACAAATCCCCAAAGCGCCATCGCCATGAACGTCATCAAAAATGGTTCGCGCATTTGGGCGCTGCCGAGCAGGATCGACTCGGGGTAGAGGGCGTAGATCCAGACTGCGACGAGGGCCACCCGCTCCCCCCAGGTCCGATGCGCGGCTTTCCAGAGGAAGAGGAGGCCGAGGCTGGCCAGCATCGCCCCGAGCATGGACGGGAGCAGAGGCCGGTGCGCGTCGGGCGAGAGGTAACGATACGAGGCTGCGCTGAGGGCAAGCAGTCCGCCGTATTGGTCGGTATAGAATTCTTTGTTGAATGCAGAGATGAGGGGGACGTCTGAGGCGGCCAATTCCCAGGCTTGCGCGTCGCGGCGGTAGGCGTCGAAGAAAACGTAGCCCGCCTGATGGTGCTCGCTCGGGTTGCCGTCTGTGCGGAGAGCGAGAGGCAGAACCACGGCCAGAGCAAGGCGGAGCAGGAAAGCGAGGGCGATGGCCCATGCCAGAGCGCGTCCGCCGCCGGACCAGAGATAGGCAAAGCGTAAAACGTAAAAGGAAAAAAGGAAAAGGAGGGAGAAGATCAGCCAGCCGAGCAGGAAACTACCGGGTTGAAGCGCCGAAAGCCCCGCGCCGAGGGCCAGGCTGGAGAGGATGATCAGGAGGTGAGATTTCATGTCCCTGAGATTATACCCGCCTGAATGGAACACGGAAAACGCGGATAAATAAGCTTAACCACAAAGGGCACAAAGACCACGAAGGAAAACCAAGTAAGCCGTTGTGATACTTCGTGTCCTTTGTGGTGAAAAATGTATTTTATTTCTTTCCCCACAACCCATACCCCGCGGACCTGCGCTCCTCGCGTCGACGATGCTGTTCGTGGATCTCGGCCACGTGACCAATTTACGGAAGGTTTTCCAAATCGGCTAAGTCTTTGAGTCGCCCAGCGGCTTTTTTATTGGCTTTCAAGTGCGGCAGGTCAATGATATTGACTTGAACACCATCAAGTGTATCTACGATTCGACTGGTGTAGCATTCTTCAAACTCCACACCTGATATGCCCGTTGAAATTTCGAGTCGCATCGGAGGATGTCCCATGCGGATGATCTTCTTTTCTTGCAAGAAAAGTTCTGGGGTTAATTCTGGATGCTCAAAACCAAAATCTTTTAACGCGGCGACCATTTTTTGCGCATTCTCAGGATGGATGGCAATCCATACATCCATGTCACCTGTGGCGCGAGGATAGCCGTGATATCCAACTGCATAGCCCCCGATCAGCAGATATCTAACGCCTTTCTCGTTCAATAATTTCAAGAACTCTTTGAAGTCGAGCGGCAGATTGATTTCCATAATTGATCCTTCGCAGAATTTCCACCTGCTTCAAGCGATCTTGAGGCGTCTTTGCAAGCCAATAAGCCTTTTCACCTGAGTCGTCTGTCAGCGAGACGACCGAAAAGGCTTTACGATCAATTTTGAGATTGGGAGGCAAAGTTTGTGCCATGGGATAATTATACCTGACCGCTATCTCCCTTTCCCCCACAACCCATACCCCGCGGACCTGCGCTCCTCGCGCCGACGGTGCTGTTCGTGGATCTCGGCCACGTGACCGACCTTCTCCTCGACCGCGGCCTCCAGCCAGAGACGTCCCTTCTCCGCGGTGGCGTGACTGCCCGCGCCGTACGCGCCTGTCTTGGTGTCGTCGTCCCAGGGCGGGTTGGCGATGAGACTGCCGCCCTCGATCCAGTCCATGTAGTAATCGGGCGTGGACACGAAGTCCATCTCGTCCACCACGCGCTCCATGTGACACAGGTCGGGACGCAGGTGCAGCAGGTACGAGGTCTCCAATTCGCAGGCGTGACCCATCCCGCCGATGGGCGAGGTGCGATATTTATCCAGCGCGGCGGAACCGATCCTTCCCGCGGTATGTAGAAACGCCGTGGCGCAGAAGATCCGTCGGTGACGCTCACCTGCATATTTGGTGATATTCACGAGGAACGACATGTTGCCGCCGTGTCCGCTCATGAAGTAGAAACGGTCAAAGCCACGCGCCGCGAGTACGTC
>CAYNQA010000102.1:0-9854 GCA_964399225.1 uncultured Anaerolineaceae bacterium | reverse complement strand
CGGCTACTTCCCCAACCCCGAAGCATGGATCGCGTTGATCACTCTTGTCGCGCTTGAGCTCGTCCTTGGCGTGGACAATGTGATCTTCATTTCGATCCTTTCTGGCAAGCTTCCACCGCAAGACCAGCCGCGTGCCCGCACAACCGGCATTGCCCTGGCCGTCATTACGCGCATCATGTTGTTGCTCTCTCTTTCGTGGATTATCAGCCTCGAAGAGACGCTCTTCACCCTGCCCTTCATCAACATCGGCATTTCAGGCCGCGACCTGGTTCTTCTGGCGGGCGGCCTCTTCCTGCTCTGGAAGAGCACGCACGAGATCCACGACAAGCTCGAAGGTGATCAGGGACATGCCTCCGCAAAAGTGGCGGCTTCGTTCGCCGGTGTCATCGTGCAGATCATGCTTCTCGATATTGTGTTCTCGCTTGACTCGGTCATCACTGCGGTGGGTATGGCCGACGAGATTATGATCATGATTATCGCCGTGATCGTGGCCGCCTGTGTGATGATCTTCACAGCAGGTCCTCTTGCCGGGTTTGTGGATAAGCACCCCACCGTCAAAATGCTGGCGCTCGCCTTCCTTCTGTTGATCGGCTTCACCCTCGTGGTGGAGGGACTGCACCAGCACATTCCGAAGGGATACATTTACTTCGCCATGGCTTTCTCGGTTCTGGTGGAACTGCTCAATTTGCGTGTACGCTCCAAGAGTGCTCCAGTCAACTTACGCGAAGCCTACTCCGCCGAAACTCCCCTCGCGGTAGAGTTGGCGCCCGTTCCTGTAGCCGTTGAAGTCCCTGCGCCTGTTGCTGCACAAGCCGATGCTCCTGCCGCAAAGCCTGCCAAGTCCAAGAAAAAACCGACCTCAAAACCCTCCAGTAAATCCGCTGGTAAACCGAGGAAGAAGTAACCTTCAATCAAAACGCCCTCCATTTGGAGGGCGTTTTTGTTTTCTCACATCCCCAACCACTTCCCCGCCTCTTTCGGCAAATTCGCGGTGGACGCAGCTCGCACCGTGCATTGCGGCAGGGACTCCAAGAATAGCCGCCCGTATTGCTTCGTCATCACGCGCTTGTCCAAAATGACCACCACGCCGCGGTCAGATTGGGTGCGGATCAGGCGGCCGAATCCCTGGCGGAATTTGAGAATGGCTTCGGGCAGGTAGTATTCGTTGAAGGGATCTTCGTAGGTTTCGGAGCGCGCCGCGATCAACGGATCGGTCGGCACATCAAAGGGGAGTTTGGTGATGACCACTACCGAGAGTGCCTCACCCGGCACGTCAACGCCTTCCCAGAAGGACTTGGTTCCCAGCAACACGGCACGTTCCGTTGATTTGAACGATTCCAGCAATGTGTTCGCTGAAGCACCTTCGCCCTGTTCGAGAACGAAGATATTGTCATGCGCCAGCGGAGCGGTGATGCCCTGTGCGCAGCGCTTCAAGGCTGCGTAGGACGTGAACAGCACCAACATGCGTCCGCCCGTGGCTTTGGCGGTGTTGACGATGGCGCGGTTGAGCATCTGCTCGTAGTTGGGCTGGTTCGGCTCGGGCATGTCGTTGCCGATGAAGAGCAGGGTGGAACTCTCGTAGTCAAATGGACTTCCCAACGCAAGTTCATCCGCCATCTCCGCGCCGAGACGGTTGCGAAGGTAGTTGAACTCGCCGTGGGTGGTCAGCGTGGCAGAGGCCAGCACGGCGGCATTCTTTGTGTTCCAGATGTGCTCGGTGATCAACTTGCCCACGTGCAGCGGCGCGGCGTTGAGCGAGAGACGGTCCCCTTTGGGGTTGACCTCGATCCAGTATACGGTAGCCGCCGAAGGGTCCAGGATAAGACCCGTGAGGTTGTTGTGTGCCTCGGTCATGCGGCGCAGTACATTGCTCAGGTCGCCCATCGGAGTCTCGACCTCTTCGTTCCCATCCGAATACATATCAGCGGCGGCTTTGTAGAGTTCCTCCAGCGTCTTGAGCAGGTGACGCATGGTCTCGCTCATCTCGCCCCACATCGTTTCCACTTCTTCCCATTCCGTTAATTTGCGCACGGGCGGCAAAATGCGCGCCTGCCAGGCATAATTCGATTGCGGCTGGCCCTCACGCAGAAACGCGGCAAACTCGGCCAGCACGTTGAAGAATTCACGGTTGAACTGTTCGAGTCGGAACGCCTGACTGACGGCCCGCTCGATCTTCTGACCGAACGCGGCTCGGTCCGACGGGCGCAGGGAATCTCCCACCGCGCCGGCGAGGTGCCCCAGCACGCCCGAGCTTTGGTTGCCGATCTCCTTCAACATGCGCGCGAGATCGAATTGCGTTAACCGGAACGAGAGCGCATTGGTCGTTGCGCTTTCGAGATGATGCGCTTCGTCCACCACCAGGTAATCGTACTCGGGTAAAACCTTGCTGCCCGTGGCCACGTCCGAGAGCAGAAGCGCGTGATTCACGATCAAGATGTGCGCGTTCTGCGCGGCGCTCTTGGCGCGATGGAAGGCGCACGTACCGTGCATGCGTGCGGCGCAGGTCTCGGTGGTGCAGGCGTCGTCGTCTGCCGAGAGTTTCACCCACGCATCACGTTCAGCAGGCCCGGTGAGATTCAGTTCATTGCGGTCACCACTGGTATTCTCCAACTGCCACACCAGCACCTTCGACAGCACGCGCATTTCATCTGCGTTGTTCGGTCCGAAGTGACGAATATTTTGAAGGCGGCGCGGGCACAGATAATTCGAGCGGCCTTTCAAGACGGCTGCGCGCACATCGAGTCCCAACGCCTCTTTTAACGCTGGGATGTCTTTCTTGATTAGTTGATCTTGCAGGTTGATGGTATTGGTTGATATCACAACGCGTGTGTTGTTTGTCGTTGCGAACAACGCGGAAGGCACCAGGTAGGCAAAACTTTTACCCACGCCTGTCCCTGCTTCGATCAACATGTGCCGCCCATACGAAAGCGAGTTCGTGATCGCGCGCAGCATCTGCACCTGTTCGGGACGGTGCTCGTAGCTATCGAAATACTGCGAAAACGGTCCGCCATATTCAAGTATGGATGCGACTTCCTCATCGTTGAGCGGGATGGCGTCGTCGTCGATTTTTTTCAGCGGGGGAAATTTCCCATCGCCTCGTTCGTCGCTTCCTTCCAACGCCGAAGCGGCTCGGCCCTTGGTCTTTTTTGCCTGTACCCCATCTTTTGCCTTGCCTCGCAAGACCTGCTCGAAGAAATATCCGCCGTCCCAATCCAGTGGCTCCCCATGACGGACGATCTCCTGCACCACCTCCAGCGGCAACGCCCGCGCCATCTCGGCGAGACGTTCGTAGACTGCATGAGTGACCTTGGCATCATCCAGTGCGCGATGAGTGGCAGGGAGCAGGATTCCCAGCTGCTGGCCGAGTGCGCCCAGGTTGTAGCGGCTGGCAGCGGGCATTAACACCGAGGCCAGCACGTACGTGTCTATGACGCGATTGAACGTCAGGACATTCGCCTTCTGTAAAAAGCCCAGGTCGAACCGTACGTTGTGACCGATCACGGGGACGTCCCCCACGAACGCTTCAAGTTCGTGCAAAATATCGTTCAAACGCGGTGCCTGACGCACCATCGAATCGTCAATACCCGTCAACCCGTTGATGAAATCGGGGATGTGCTTGCCGGGATTGACCAGCGTGGAAAACTCATCCTCCACGCGCTTGCCGTTAAAACGCACCGCGCCGATCTCAATGATCGAGTCGCGCTCTTTATCCAGCCCGGTCGTTTCAATGTCGATTGCTACGATTGATGTCATATTAGAACAAGTGTACCATAAAAGAATTATTAGCCCGCTCTGCCAGGGCGAATTTTATCTACCCACTTGCCCAATCCATGACAACGAAGAGAAACATCCATGTGTAGAGGCGGAATAATTCCACGGATGGAAAAATATGGCGCCGTGTTCCATAGGTATCCCCGAAAAAGCCCGTGAACAACGACACCGCCGCGAAAAGGAAGGCCCAGACCGCAACCCACGCCCAGGCTGCATGGTGTGCATCACGATGTTTGATGGCTGCGATAAGCATGCCGGCCAAGAGCAGGGCGTCCAGAATAAAGACTGCATTTGTCGTTGGGTGAAGGAATTCTCCCAAGAGGGAGAGGTACTCTCTCGTTTGTGATTCGACAGGACGGTAGTAGGGCTGAAAGAAGCTGTCTGAAAAGTACTCTTGTGCGTTGATCAGATTGGTGACGATGAAACCGGGATGTGTAACCAAAAAGAGCGCGTAGGACCGATCCGCATTGGCGTTGAACCACGATTCGTAAGGCTCCCCCGATTGAGGATCAGGCATGCCGCGCGATGTCATAAACTCCACGGCGGTTTGCGAAGGGAGAATATATGTGTCAAAAGAATGAGAAATGGAAGGCTGCCAGCGCGGACTCAAATGCGCAGTTGTGGATCCAAATAGAAAAAGCGCGAATAAAATGATCAGAAGAGGAATGACCACCCGGATCGCGCGGATGTTTTTATAGAATAGGAAGGGTATTGCAAGCCCAACCAGCATGAATGCCGAATAGATGTGAACGTCGCGCAGGAATATCCAATAAAAGAAAACCAACAAGGCAAAAGTGATCAGCCAAATCGTAGTTCCCGGCGAGGATAGGGCTTGCCCGTCTGCTATTCGGATACAAATTTCGAGCAACAGGGCGAACAGGAGGGCGAACAGGGAAAGGGAAAGAGACTCCGGGCTAAGGATGCTATCCCATTCTGCAATTTGCGGCGTGTACGCAAAGCCAAGGATGATCGTAGCCGCCAGCAGTTTGAAAACAAACTGCCGCAAGCGGCGTGCGACCACCCAGGCCAATGCGGACCAACCTGTAACCGCCAATATATTCTGCAGCAAGACAATCGCATCGAAGCATTGTTCGGCTGTGCGGTCGTTCTCCTGCCCCGCACCGGGTATGCTCACTTTCGGGTCCGGGCAGGTCGATTCGTTGTTGGCTAATTTGAACAGGATGTTGGTGCTGAACAATCTCCGGCCTGTGAACATCTCCATTGAAAACAAAGGTGCGCGCGATGCGTTTACGTAGCCGGGCGTGTCTGGCGTGCCAACAGAAAGACTCAGCTTTCCGTATGTTGTCAACCGCAGCCAGGCCATCGCAACAATAATGACCAGCAATAACAGATATGGGGTTTTTTCTTTGATAAAACGCATGAAACGTTGCCGGCCTAGCCGAGGATCGCTGACTGAATGCGATCCTGAAGTTCAGGTGGTAGCGGGTTTTCCTTGGCATGTTTGCGAAGATGATCCTTCAATTTCTTCGCTTGAAGTGTCGGGATGGGTGCGCCTTCCGCTTCTATTTCGATATCAGGTGACAGGAATACCAAGGCGGCGTTGATTGGAGGAATCCCGGCTGCCTCTTCGCCAAGCTTTTTCCTGAAGAATTTTTCCAGTGCATTGATCTGACTCTCGGCTTCCAGGTCCGGCCGGCCGATCCCTTCCTGACCAAAGATGCGCATATACCCCTGTGCGAAGCCACCACCAAAATTCCTCCAGCGGTTTTTCTCGAAGATCACCCTGCCTTTTTGGTGATATGGGACCAATACCCAAATTCCCGCCGGCCCGTTCAAGACATGCGGAACGGGGGTGCTATAGTGATACAGGGTGTAT
The DNA here is from genome assembly GCA_964399225.1 of uncultured Anaerolineaceae bacterium. Taxonomy (GTDB): domain Bacteria; phylum Chloroflexota; class Anaerolineae; order Anaerolineales; family Villigracilaceae; genus Denitrolinea. Next base: position 4,246 of record CAYNQA010000102.1, on the reverse strand, counting down.
TCGCCCGGGATGCCTTTTAAAGCGGCATCCAATACTTCATCCGGTCGAGGTTTACGGCTATAGCGATTTCCTAGAAAGATGCTGACCTGCGTTAACACGAACCCGACGAACATGGCAATGAGCGACCACGTTAGGAGTTCCGGACGGGTGAAAGCAATGTAAATCCCTATTCCAAGAGATACAAGTGCGGCAAGATTCACGTATCGACTGATCTTCTCGTTCCTGGCAATCAGCTTCTCGTTGCGAATGATCTTCATGCGGTTTTGATGTTATCCCTTCAGGTTTTCTTCGATGGCGACTTTGATCGCCCCAACCACATTGGCCTCAACGGCATTCTTGGCCACGCGCACGGCATTCTTGATCGCAAACGCATCAGACCGCCCGTGGGCGATGAAAACCAGGCCATTTATGCCCAATAGTGGAGCCGCACCCTCTTCAGCGGGATCCATTAGCTTTTTGATATGGCCTAGCGCAGGCTTGACGAGCAATCCACCGATTTTGGTGAGCAGGTTACCATTTTTGATGGTCTCGCGAATCTTATCGACCAAAAGCTTGGCAACAGCCTCCGACGCTTTAAGCATGACATTACCGGTAAAGCCGTCGGTTACCGCTACGTCCACAGCGCCGCCGATCACTTCCTTGCCTTCCACATTACCGAAGTAGTTGATCTTTGCCTGCTTCAACAAAGGCGTTGCGCCTTTGACGAGTTCATTGCCTTTGCCCTCTTCTTCACCGTTGGAGATCAAGCCGACTTTGGGGCTTTTGATGCCGCGCACCTTCTCGGCATAGACACTACCCATGATGGCAAACTGGACCAGGTTTTCAGGTTTGCAATCGGGATTGGCGCCAATATCCAGCACCACACAGGATCCTGTTGCGGTGGGAAAGATGGGAGCCAGAGCTGGCCGCTCCACGCCTCGGATACGACCAAGGCGGAACAGTGCGGTGACCATGCCGGCGCCGGTATTACCGGCGCTCACGAAGGCATCGGCTTCGCCCTTTTTTACCAGGTCAATCCCAACTGCCATGGAATTTTGCGCGTCCTTGTGGCGGGCTTTGAACGCCAAGTCTTCACCTTTATCGTGCATGGTCAGCATTTCGGGCGCATTAACGATCCGGATGGGTAAATTGCCCGGGTTGGCCGCCTCCAGCACGGGTCGAATCATGGATTCGTCGCCGACGAGGATGATCTCCACTCCGTAGGCGCGCGCAGCGTCCACCGCGCCTTGTACGTCCGGGGTGGGGTAATTGTCACTTCCCATGGCGTCCACAACAATGCGAGTCATAATATCTCCTTGAAACCTGATTTCTGGGGTGAGATTTTGCTTGACAGAACTTTGTTCGTGATTATAATACGGCCTGCCCGAAAGTCATGGGTGCAAGATGCGCTGGTGCTGGAATTGGCAGACAGGCATGGTTGAGGGCCATGTGCCGCAAGGCGTGGAGGTTCAAGTCCTCTCCAGCGCACAAAATCCCCGGTGTTCACCGGGGATTTTTTTATTGGATCATTCTCATGAAGGTGTTTACAACCTGGGGATCAAACTGCCTGCCAGACAGGTCGCTTATATATTTTTTCACTTGATCGTCTGCCCAGGCAGACCGGTAGGGTCGGTCAGAACGCAGGGCGTCCCAAACATCTACCACGGTAAAAATGCGTGCGGCCAAGGGAATAGCGTCACCTTTCAATCCCCGCGGATACCCCGTGCCGTCCATTCGTTCGTGGTGACAGTATGGGATGTCGAGTGCGGGACGCAGGTATGGAATGGGCGCAAGCATCTCGTAGGCATAGATCGGGTGTTTACGCATAGCCCGCCATTCTTCGTCCGTCAGAGGGCCTGGTTTCAGCAAGATGTTATCGGGTACACCCATTTTTCCGATATCGTGGAGCAAGGCTCCACGATGGATGTGAATGATCACATCTTCAACGATGCCCATGGCTTTTGCCAGTTGGATCGTGATATCCGTTACTCGCTGGGTATGCCCCTCGGTCTCGTGGTCGCGAAGGTCAAGAGCACGGGACCAACCTTCGATGGTGGCATCGTAAGCCATGATCAATTCATGATTTGAGCGTTGCAGATTTTCAAACAGCTCAGAATTTTCGATCGCGATTGCCGCCTGTCCCGCCAGAGCTTCGAGGAAGTTGACCCAGTCGGGTTCCGGTTGAAGCGGCGAGCGGTTAAAGACTTCCAGGACGCCTTTGATATGTCCCTTGGTGATGAGGGGGACAACATAGTACGCGCGAAACAGTTCGCTTGTGGATAGGTCGGAGCGCCCGGTGGCTGGGCCGGTTACTGCCAGATCGGGGGCATAGATGGGCCTTCGTTCGAGCGCGGCAATCCCGGCATAACCCTCGCCGAGCCGCAGCTTCGTCTGGGCTGCGAAGCGGGTTTCGAAGCCTCTTCCCGCACAGAATTCCAAAGTCTGGGTGACTGTGTTGAGCGTGAGTACCGATACGGCATCCACATTCAATTGGGCGCGCGCATGCTCAACAAGAATATTGAGCGAGAGTTTCATATCCATCCCGCTGGTGATGGCCTGGTCAATGGCGCGAAGCGCAGAAAGACGCCTCAGGCTCTGCTGGGTCTGTTCGTGGAGTTGTGTACGGTGAACGGCATTCCCGGCGATCTCTGCAAGGGTGCTAAGCAGATCCAACTCTCTCTGGGTGACCTCGCGCGGCAATTCCATACCGATCAGTAATATTCCAACGATCTCTTGAGCGGTGCGAATAGGAACACAAGCCCCGCCCCAACCAGGCATGATCTGGACGTGATCGGCGCTCATATTGGGCTCGGCGGCAAACTCGCGCACATAAATTGTCTTTCCGTTGGAAAAAGCCTTGCCAATGATGAGCTCATTCGTCTGCAGGATGGATGGAAAACCGTGCATGAGCGCGCCGCGAGAAACGGTTTGCTTGAGCGCCGTCGTGGAAGGATGATACAACCACAGGCTGCCATGCGTGGTGTTCAGGATGGCGAGAGTCTCATCCATCAAGCGCGTGGCCATATCATCGAGAGTTTCTGCGGAGCGCAAGGCCGTGGAAAGGCGGCTGACCGCTTCCAACTCAGCGACACGCGTGCGTAATTCCTCTTCTGCGTTGCGGCGCTTCACCTGGTGGTCCCATTCACGCAAGGCACGGGTAGCCACGTGGGGCATATCCACCAGGGATGAGTCAGACTTCACAAGGTAGTCCAGTACACCTGCCTTGATCGACTCGACAGCGATCCTCTCGTTGCCGTGGCTGGTCATCAACACGACAGGAATCCCCGATTCGATTAGTTCAGTTCCCTCTCCATCCGGCAAACGCCAGTCGGTGATGATCAGTGAGAACGAGTTGTTTTTGACCTGTTCCCGGGCGTCACGGATACTGTCTGCGATTACGAGTTGAAAGAACTCCTGGTGCGCTTCAAAAGCACGCCAAATTAACTCAGCGTGCGCCGGTTCATCCTCCACTAAAAGTATTTTTGCCACGCTCATATCCATGCAATTAAGTGTTTGGCCGGGTGTTCCAATTGAGCCAATAAATTCCCAATTCGTTCATCAAATCGCGAAATTTTTGGAAATCAACGGGTTTTACAACATAGCTATTGGCATGATTGACATACGCGCGCGTTACATCGCGCTCGGCTTCTGATGTGGTCAATACAACGACCGGAATCTTGCGGAGTTCTTCCGATTCTTTGATGATCTTGATGACTTCCAGCCCGTCCACTTTCGGCAGCCGTAAGTCGAGGAAGATCACATGAGGCATCGGGAAGTTGGCTGCATCGTTGTACTTTCCATTGTGAAAAAGATAATCGAGCGCTTCCTGCCCGTCGGCTACCCGGATCAAATTTGCCCGAATTGAATTTTCCGAGATCTGGCGGATCACCAGTTCGGCATGGTCGTCGTTATCTTCTACGAGCAAAACCTGTGCAACTTCAGCATCCATGGATTTCTCTCCCATGAAGAAAAAAATGAATAAGGCCAGATGGCTCTGTTACAGCCGCTATTTTACCCCCAATCGCCTTCTCCGGCTTTTGCGATCGGCAATGTGAAATAGAAGGTGGTTCCCTGTCCGGCCTGCGATTCGAGCCAGATCCGCCCGTTATGCACCTCGATGATGCGTTTTACCAATGCCAATCCTACACCGGTCCCTTCAGTTGCCGGGTTGAGTTTATCGAAGAGGCCGAACACCTTCGCGTGAAATTTTGGTTCGATGCCAATGCCGTTATCTCTTACGAAGAAGGCCAGTTCTTCGCCGAAAAAC
>CAYNQA010000101.1:0-9860 GCA_964399225.1 uncultured Anaerolineaceae bacterium | reverse complement strand
GCTTCGCGCAGCAGGGTGGTCTTGCCCACGCCTGGGCGCCCGAGGATGAGCACGGACTTGCCGGACTCGATGATGTCCTGAATGATATCCACCGTGCCGTACACAGCGCGGCCCACACGCAGGGTCAGGCCGACCACGGCGCCGCGGCGATTGCGGATGGCGGAGATGCGATGGAGGGTGCGTTCGATACCGGCGCGGTTGTCCGCATCGAAGTCGCCGACGCGCTCATCCACGTAGTCGATCTCGGCGCGCGAGACTTCCGACTCGCGCAGGTGGATCTCGCGCTCCACAAAGCGCGCCGTGGGAACACGCCCAAGGTCCATGATGACCTCGAGCAGGTTTTCGCTATCGTTGGCTTTTTCGACAGAATGCCGCACCGTTGCGGGAAGGACGTCCAACAGGGCGTCCAGATCGTCTGTGATGTGTTTTTGACTCATAGTGGTTACGTGTTTCGGTGTCAGGTGTCACCTGTCAGGCGACACAAAGAAGATAAGAAAAACGGGCCGCGAACGAACGGCGGCGGACTGGAGGAAGGTTAGAGGGAAATGATCATGACAACGTACCTGCCCATCTGTAAATCTGGGCTTATTATACGAGATTTCAAAACCGCCACCCTTGCCGTTTTATCCCGGTTTATTTTTTACCTTGTATCCTGCTCACGCGCGATGGCTGTACGCTTACGCCCGCAGGCTGGACCGCTTTCACGGTCTGTTCTTCTTTGATCAAACGTGCCAGGTGCTTCACCATCACAGCCTGGCGCGGGCTGGCCGTGGCGCCCAGGTCTTCGAGCGCGGGCTCGAGCCATGTTTGATACGAGCGCACGCATAGATAGACCGGCCGTCCGCGGCGATCGGGCAGAGAGGCGGATAACGAAGCAAGCTTGGTTTCCACATCAGTGGCATCGGGGTGAATGAGCGGGTTGAGCACAATGCCGGCCATGCCAGAGGTCGGGCTAATATAGCACCGCATGCCTTCCCTGCAAATAAATCCCACCGCGCGGCGTGGAGTTGGCTCAACAGGTTGGAGCAGGGGCGGGACGATCTGGTGATAGAGACTCTGCACGGCGGGAATATCCACCTCGCGGGCACGCGTCCATCCCGGCGGGGAAGCGGGTGAGGCCACATCCGACATATCCCACATCCTTTGCCATGCGTACACGGCAAATCCCGCTGCGCGCAATGCGGGGAAGGCGTCGCTGGTCTCGTCCACTTCGGCGATGACGTGGAAGGCGCCCCACATCCCGGCCTGGGTGAGGAGATGCTCGAGAAGTTGCGGCAGGCTGGGATGAGTCAGATGCGATGATGGGGCGAGGTAATGGAGCCGTGCGAAGGTTTCGCCGGGGGTGTGGATCACGCTTCCCAGCAGAGAGTCCCCATTGAGTTTTGCGATGGCGGTGTAGCGATGCCGCGCGGGGTTGAAGTGCGAGAGGAATCCCGCCGCGCCGAGAGGGTTGCCCCGTGTGAGGGCGCGCGACGCATCGAGCATGGTCACCTCGTTGCGGTAACGCGCGAGGGAGGATGGCAGGTCGAGCAGTTCGAGCGGGCGGATGTTCATATTTGTATCGCGGCATTCACGCCGCGTTACGATGCCAGTGAAAGGAAGTATTCGTGAAAGCGCGAGTCGCCGGTCAACTCGGGGTGGAATGATGTGGCAAGCAGGTGGCCTTCCTGCGCCGCTACGATACGGCCATCGGGAAGCGACGATAGGATTTTTGCGTCGCCACTGACCGATTCGATGATCGGAGCGCGGATGAAAACCGCGTGGTACGGATGCGATGTGTCGGTGGCTTGTTTGAGTTCGTGGATGTCGAGGTCGGATTCGAACGAATCGACCTGGCGGCCGAAGGCATTACGCGCCACGGTGATGTCCATGAGACCAAGCAGGGGTTGGTGGCGGTTGGCGTCTTTGGAGAGGAAGATCGCACCAGCACAAGTGCCCCAGATGGCGTGGGATGTGCCGAATTCACGCAGCGGGTCCATCAGTCCGAAGTCGGTGGCGAGCTTGCCGATGGTGGTGGATTCTCCGCCGGGGATGATCAAACCGTCGAGACCTTTAAGGTTTTCGGCCAGGCGCACTTCACTCGTCTCGACCCCGAGACGTTTGAGCATGACGATGTGTTCTGCAAAATCGCCCTGAAGGGCGAGGACTCCGATTTTCATTTTAGCTATTAGCGAGTATCGGTTAGCGGTTAGCAACAAAAAACCAAATGCTAACCGCTAACCGCTAATGAATTTACCAGCCGCGCCCGGCCATTTTTTCGTTCTCGGGCATTTGCGCGACAGTACGTCCAACCATCGGTTCGCCAAGATTCTTGCTGACCTCTGCGAGGATGGATGCGTCACGATAGTGCGTCACCGATTTGACGATGGCTGCCGCGCGCTTGGAAGGATCGCCGCTCTTGAAGATGCCGGAGCCGACGAAGACTCCGTCCACGCCGAGTTGCATCATCAATGCCGCGTCGGCCGGGGTCGCAACTCCGCCTGCCGCAAAGTTTACAACGGGCATGCGTCCGAGTTCTTTGGTTTCCTTAACGAGCTCATACGGCGCGCCGATCTCTTTGGAGTAGGTCATCAACTCCGCGTCGTCCATCGTGGTCAGGCGGCGGATCTCGCCCATCACGGTGCGCGCATGGCGCACTGCTTCCACAACGTCGCCGGTTCCGGCTTCACCTTTGGTGCGAATCATCGCCGCGCCTTCACCGATGCGGCGCAGCGCCTCGCCGATGTTGCGGCATCCGCATACGAACGGGACTTTGAAGTCGTGCTTCAAAATGTGGAAGGACTCATCAGCAGGGGTGAGCACTTCGGATTCGTCGATGTAGTCCACGCCGAGGGACTCGAGGATCTGCGCTTCGACGAAATGCCCGATGCGGCATTTGGCCATTACAGGGATCGTCACGGCGTCCATGATCTTGAGGATCAACTCGGGATCGCTCATGCGTGCCACGCCGCCTTGTGCGCGAATATCGGCGGGGACGCGCTCGAGCGCCATCACGGCGCACGCGCCCGCATCTTCTGCGATCTTCGCCTGCTCGGGGGTCACCACATCCATGATGACGCCGCCCTTGAGCATTTGCGCCAAACCTTTTTTCACCGCGAAGGTGCCGGTCTGTTGTTCCATATGTCTGTCTCCTTTTATTGCTCCGCGTATCTAGCGGTAAATTGTTCGAATGCGGCCGGGATTCTATCACAACCAGCCTGAAGGCCAGCGGAGACAGGGCGGGGCTTGACAAATTTCCGATTCGGCATACAATTAGTACAATCATACAATGATACAATTTTGATTATGAATCCCAACCAACTCCCACCCTTCAGCAAACGCTTCCATCTTGACCTTCGTGCGGATCTGCCCATCTATCAACAGATCGTGGACCAGATCAAAGCGCAGATCGCCAGCGGAGAACTTCAACCTGGTGACCAGCTTCCAACCGTCCGTGCGTTGGCGACCGACCTGCGGATCAACTTCAACACCGTGGCGCGGGCTTATCGCATGTTGGATGAAGACCGCATCATTTCCACCCAGCAAGGACGAGGTACTTACATCACAGAAAAGCCGCCGCCCAAGGTCACGGAACGGATGCGCCGCGAGTCGCTTGAAAACCTGGCAAGGCGTTATATCGATGAAGCGGCCCGACTCGGATTTACAGAACCAGAGATCCGTCAAATGGTTATCGATCAACTGAAAGTATGGAAAGAAACGTTTACGAACGAAAAGAAATAGGAGAATCAAATGGCTACCAAACAATCAAAAGAAACCGCAAAGATACAGCCTGATCCGCACATCCCGGGCATGGCCTATTTTGTCTTTGCGATCATATTGATCGGTGCGATCAAAGTGGCGCTGCTGCTCGACTCCGCTGGCGTATCTGATCTGACGATCGGCGCTGTTGTGCTGGCATTGACCGGCGTTGCGACCTACTTCCTCTTCGCTTTCAAGGTTGCATCTCAATGGGAAAAGGCGGTCGTCTTGCGTCTTGGTAAGTTCCATGGCCTCAAGGGACCGGGCGCGTTTTGGATCATTCCGATCATCGACACCATTCCGTCATGGATCGACCACCGCGTGATGGTCACGCCGTTCGCGGCCGAGAAGACGTTGACGAAGGACACCGTCCCAGTGGATGTGGATGCCGTTCTGTTCTGGGTCGTGTGGGATGCTGAGAAGGCCGCGCTGGAAGTGAAGGAGTATCAAACCGCCATTGCCTGGGCTGCGCAGACCGCTTTGCGTGACATCATTGGACGCATGATGCTGGCCGATATTCTCGTGGGACGTTCCGCCATTGACGATGAACTCCAACACATCATCGATGAACGCACGACGCCATGGGGCGTAACGGTCCAGTCAGTGGAGATCCGCGATATTGTCATTCCGCAGGATCTGGAGGATGCCATGTCGCGTCAGGCTCAAGCCGAACGCGAACGCCAGGCCCGCGTGATCCTTGGCGAGTCCGAAAAGCAGATCGCGGCTTCGTTCTCAGAAGCATCGCAGGCGTACATCGATAATCCGACCGCGCTCCATTTGCGCGCCATGAACATGCTCTTCGAAGGGTTGAAGGAAAAAGGCGCGCTGGTGATCGTCCCTTCATCTGCGGTCGACACAATGAACCTGGGCGGCTTGAGCGGCATGGTCTCGCTGGCCGAAAAACAAACTGCAAAGAAAGATTGAGCTCGTTTCACGTGAAACGCCCGGGCAGGGCAGGGACTCTACCCGGGCGTAAAGGAGAAAGAATGTCCAACAAAACTTCCATCACAGTCTCGTTCGTATTGATCGCTGTCGCCTTGCTGGCGGGTGCTGCTTTGTACTCCCGCCTGCCGGATCCCATGCCGTCGCACTGGAACGCTTCAGGACAAGTGGACGACTACATGCCAAAATTCTGGGGTGTTTTTCTGATGCCGGTTGTTACAACCGCATTGGTCGGTCTCTTCATGCTGATTCCCTCGATCGACCCTCTCAAGGCGAATATCGCCCAGTTCCGTGGTGTTTTCAATTGGTTCATCGTTGCCTTCGTGGCGTACATGCTTTATATCTATGCCCTCACATTGGCAGCCGCGCTCGGCTATCCCTTCAATATGACCTTGATGCTCATCCCCGTGGTTGGGCTGTTGTTTGTCGGCGTGGGCTTTATGATGGGGAAAGCCAAACGCAACTTCTTCATCGGCATTCGCACGCCCTGGACGCTTTCCAGCGAAACAGTCTGGGATGAAACCCACAAACTCGGCTCGAAGATGTTTGTTGTTGCCGGTGTGGTGACCATAGTCAGTGCTTTTCTGGGCGAAGCAGGCTTCTTGCTGATGATGATCGCCTTGCTTGCAGCAGCTTTTGTGCCCATCATCTATTCGTACATTCTCTGGCGAAGGGAGAATCCGTGAGCACGATTATCGAAGTCAATCAGCTGGAGCGCACCTTTGGCGCCAACCGTGCCGTGGATGGGATGACCTTCCGCGTGGAAAAGGGTGAAGTGTTTGGTCTGCTCGGCCCGAATGGGGCGGGAAAAACGACCACGGTTCGTCTTCTGAACGGAATCCTGCCGGCCTCGGGCGGAACGGCTCGTGTCTTTGGGCTGGATCCTGCCATGGATGGACAGCGCATTCGCAAGCAAACTGGAGTTCTGACTGAGACGCCTGCTCTGTACGAGCGCCTCTCCGCCCGGCAGAACCTTGAATTCTTTGGCACCTTGAATGGCATTCCTGAACACGAACTTGCCAGAAAGGTTGCCGACATTCTGGAATTTTTCGGCCTGCACAATCGCGCCAACGACAAGGTGGAAACATATAGCAAAGGAATGAAGCAACGCCTTGCTTTAGCCCGCGCTCTGGTGCATGAGCCTCCGCTTCTGTTTTTGGACGAGCCGACATCCGGTCTGGACCCCGAGGCTGCCCAGCATGTCAACAGTCTGATCGCAGACCTTAGCCACCGTAATGGCCAGACCATCATCCTGGCAACACACAACTTGATCGAAGCGCAACGTCTCTGTGACCGCGTGGCGATCATGAACAAGGGGCGGATCCTGGCGATGGGCGGTTTGAAGGAGCTTTCCCGCAAGCTATGGCCGGTCACTTGGGTGGATATCACGTTCTGGCAGACTCCGCCCGAGCACCTCATGGCGGAAGTCAAAGGCCAGCGAGGTATCCTGCAGGTCAACGGTCAGGGCGAAGCGTGGGAGGTGCAGGTGGAAAGCGAGAGTGTGATCCCATCCGTGGTTCAGCAGCTGGCGGCACGGGGCGCATCCATCCTCAAGGTTAATCCGCGCGATTACACGCTGGAAGATATCTATTTTGCGTTGCAGGCAGGTGAGAAATGAATTGGCATTCCGTTTGGGCGATTGCCCGCAAGGATATTCGGGAAGTGCTGCAAAATAAGATGGTCTGGGCGCCAGCACTGGTGGTGCCATTGATCTTCGCCATTGTCTTCCCGATTATCATGATCGTTCTGCCGCAGAGTATCCCCGTGGAAGATGTGCAGCGCGAATTGGGTGATATAGACTCTCTGCTCAAGAATATGCCCGCCGCTCTCAAGGCGATCTTCGAAGGTAAAAGTCTGGAGCAGATGTTCGTGATCTATATGATGGGCTTCACGTTCGCGCCTCTATTCCTGATCATGCCCCTTATGTTCTCGTCCGTCATTGGCTCGGACTCGTTCGCGGGCGAACGCGAACGCAAGACAATGGAAGCTCTGCTGTACGCGCCGACCAGCGATCTCGAGTTGTTCATGGGTAAGGTGCTGGCTGCATTGATTCCCGCGATCTTGCTTTCGTGGCTGGCATTTCTTGTAAACATTATCGTCGTGAACATCGCCAGCTATCCGCTATTTGGGGAGATCTGGTTCCCCTTGGTGACATGGTGGCCCCTGATCTTCTGGCTCACTCCCGCGCTTGCGGTGCTCGGGATTTCAGCCACCGTATTGATCTCGTCGCGCGTGAAGACATTCATGGAAGCGTATCAAGCCAGCGCTTCGCTGGTGTTATTCGTCCTGGTCCTGGTGATCGGACAGGTTAGCGGTGTACTCTTTTTGGGAGTTGCCATTGAAATGATCATTGGCTTGTTCATCTGGATAGTAGATGCCGTTTTGATCTATTTGAGCGTGAAGAATTTCAGCCGCAGTTCGCTCATTGCAAAACTATAGGAGCTCTAAAATGGCAGAAGAAATCAAACAATGGGAATATCGTGTTCAAACGGTTGGCGGGTTCTTCCGAGGTGTTCCCGCCGATGAGTTGGAGGCGTTGCTCAATGAATGGGGTGAGGATGGTTGGGATGTCGTATCTACACACATCCTTGAGAACGCCAACAAGATCAATGTGATCGCGAAGCGCCCGCTGTCAGCCGGGACTCGGCGACAGCGCTCGATGCCAGCATGGGAGAAAGAATGATGAATAATAAAGCGCTCGTGTGGTTCCTCGGAATTACTCTGCTCATTTCTTGGCCGTTGTTTTTTGCGCCCATGTTTCTCGATCTCGTGGACCCGATGACAGCGCCATTGGTCACGCAGGGGTTGTGGGCTCTCGCCATGTGGGGGCCCGGCATTGCAGCAATTATTACCACCCTGGTTGTGCAGAAGAAACCGTTCCGTTCACTAAACCTCAACCGCCTGGGTTCAAGGCGATACTATTTGTGGGCCTTGTTTTTGCCGCCTCTACTTGCGTTCATTGGTGGATTGTTATCTCTCTTGTTTGGCCTTGCCAAGCTGGACCCGAACTTCACCATGATCCGTGATGCCATGAGCGCTGCACCCGGTGGAGATGCCATTCCACCATTTGCTATCGTGGTACTTCAGACGGCGTTTGCGATTCTGCTTGCGCCCTTTATCAATGTTTTATTTGCGCTGGGCGAGGAGCTAGGCTGGCGTGGATGGTTGTTGCCAAACTTGATGCCGCTTGGTCAGTGGAAGGCAATCCTGGTGAGCGGTGTGATTTGGGGGATCTGGCATGCACCTGCCGTCATTCAAGGATTGAACTATCCGGGATATCCGGTAGCTGGTGTATTCATGATGATCGTTTTCTGCGTTTTATTGGGAACGATTCTGTCATGGCTGACATTGAATACAGATAGTCCCTGGGTGGCAGCACTTGCACATGGCGCCATCAATGCGAGCGCTGGATTGCCGATCCTGTTCTTTGTACCGGGATTCAATATGGCGTTTGCTGGAACGGTCGCAACCCCAATGGGGTGGATCGGCATGGCAGCGTTTATTGGCTGGTTGATGCTGTCGAAACGCTTGCCTGTTCAGATTCAAGATGAGGTACAACCCGGGTAGAAAAAACTTTGCGATGATAATTCGTTGCAGGGACGCATCGTGCGTCCCTGTTTTTTACCTACAATAAATAGAACAAAAGTTCTATTTTAATTAGGACAATTTGTTCGTTGCTTTTCACGTGTTTTCTGGCTACACTAGACACATGACTCATAATGGCAGCCTCTCCCCCGAACAGATGAAGCAACTCGTGGACTTGAGCGTGCAACTAAATTCAACCTTGAAGTTGGATGACTTGTTGCAGTTGATCATCCGCACCGCCGCAGATTTGTTGCATTGCGAAGCAGCTTCCATCTTGTTGTATGACGAAAAACAGCCGCAGTTGTTTTTCGTCGCCACAAGCGATTCCCATGCAGACCAGATGAAGCAGGTCAGTGTGCCGATCGAAGGCAGCGTAGCCGGGACCGTGTTCCGCACGAATCGCCCAATGATCATCAACGAGGCCGGACAAGACCCCCGCCATTACGATGTGGTCTCAAAGAAGACAGGCGTGGAAGTGCACTCATTGCTGGCAGTACCCATGCGCATCCATGACCGCATGACAGGCGTGCTCGAAGCATTGAATAAATTAGATCGCGGATTCAACGAAGAAGATCAAAACCTCCTGGAAGTCATTGCCTCCCATGCGGCAGTGGCAATCAACAATGCCAGACTTGTACAGGCTCTGCAGATCGCCCTGAAGAAAGCGAGCGATGCGGATCGATTGAAGAGCGATTTCCTTACTCTGGCTTCGCATGAACTGCGCACGCCCCTGGGAATTATCATCGGGTATGCAACCTTCCTGCGCGAGGATGCGCAGGGTGAACTATCGGAACACGCTGAGCACGTGTTGAATGCCGCGTTGAAAATGCGCGCGCTCGTTGAAGACATGACCAACCTGACCCTGCTTGAAACGGACGGCTTGATCTTCCGAACCAGGTCAGTCCCTGTGCAATCCGTGCTGGAATCGGCGGCGCGCGAGGCGCAATCGCTTGCGGATGCAAAGGCACAGCGACTGGTGTTCGACATGCCTGATGCCCCGATCCTCGTCAGCGTGGATACGGAGAAATGCGCCTCGGCATTCTTCAACATCTTGAACAACTCGATTCGTTTCTCACCGATCGGCGACCAGATCATCCTCGGCGCGCGGAGCGAAGGGGGCGGCGCATTGATCTGGATTCAAGATAATGGCATTGGGATCGAGAAAGACCAACTGGAAAATATTTTCCGCGAGTTCAAGCAGGGCGAGCCGCCTCTCACGCGCCGCTACGGCGGGCTGGGTCTGGGACTCACCATCGCGCGCGGACTCATCACAACACAAGGCGGGCGCGTCTGGGCTGAAAGTGACGGCCCCGGCACTGGTGCGACCTTTAAAGTGTTCTTGCCCGGTCCATCGGTACCGTAAGCAAGCGTGAACAAAATGCTCAAACAAAAACGTCCCCGTTGTTGGCGGGGACGTTTGATTTCTGAATTCCAGATTTATCCTAAATGCATCGGCATGATGACGTGCAGGAAATTATCATCGCCGACCGGGCGCACTACCCCCGGCGCATTCGGCGCGGATGTTTCGAGTGCCACGTTGGGAGTCTTGATCACCTCGAGCGCCTCGCGCAGGAACTTGACGTTGAACGCGATCA
>CAYNQA010000100.1:0-9976 GCA_964399225.1 uncultured Anaerolineaceae bacterium | reverse complement strand
GGCCATCCGCCCCAAACACCTTGACCTCTGTATGCGCGCTTGGACTGTTCGGATACTCGCTTTCAAGCAAGCCCCAGACCATCGAGTCGCTCCAGCGGTCGAGGAAGCGCGTGGCATGGCGGATGGTACCTTCGTGGGTGAAGCCGAGTTTGCGCGGGACAGCGGCAGAGGCGAGGTTGGCCGGGTCGCAGTGAATCTCCACTTTGTGGACATGGCAAATTTCGAAGGCGACCTTGGTCAACGCGGCTGAGGATTCGGTGACGAGTCCCTGATTGATGAAATCCTTGTGGATCCAGTAGCCGATCTCCAATTGATTGTCACCGATGCGCGGATGAAATCCCGCCCCGCCGAGACAGCGCGTCTCCTCTGGGTTGAATATGCCATAGATAAAGCCCTCACCCAGATCGAAGCGGCCGCGGAAGTTTTGCAGGGCCTTCGTCCGCGACTCGAGGGAGACGGGTTCGTTGTGTGCCCATTCCATCCATGGTTTGAGGTGTTCGATGCTTGGGATGACAGCTTCCTCGAGCATTTTCGCGTCAGAGGGATTGTAACAACGCAGAACCAACCGTTTGGTCTCGATGCGGTAAGCGGGGTTGTGGATTTTAGTGTCGCTCAAAGTTTGATTTCCTCTCAATGATGAGCAATTCTTTTATCCGCAGATGGCGTTAAGATCAGCGTGATCTGCGGATGCTTTTCTTTCGCGCGGGTTTCTTATCGAATTTCCCCAGCAGGTTCATCATTTCTTTTTCTTCGCTTTGTTGATTGGTGAAATACTCGTGCATGAACTGTGACCGCCTCAGGCGCAAAGCCATTGGCGCGACAGCGCGCAGGTCTTCCGGCGTGACCGTGTCGCGGCCGTCGGCGGCGGTGTAGGCGCGCGCGGCTTCGAACCAGGCGATCTCGGCACGCAGCGAGTCGATGCCCATTTGTTGGATCAGTGCGATGGCAGGCCTGGCGACCTCATCTGGCAGGGTCACGGCTTTGAGCCGCTGGCGGGCGGATTGGATCTCGCTACGGGCAGCCGCTAACTCGTCCGCGTAGGAGGCGAGGAAGGCGCGCGGATTGGATTGGTAGGAGCGCACACGGCGATACGCCTCGAGGCGGTCGGTCCCTTCGTCGAGTCCGCGCACGATCAGACGCAGGCCGAAGCGGTCGAGGATTTGCGGGCGGAGTCTTCCCTCTTCGGGGTTCATCGAGCCGATCAACACGAAGCGCGCACGATACGTGGCCGAGACCGGTCCGCGGCGGACGGTGTAACTGCCTTGCGCGGCGGCGTCGAGGATGGCGTCCACGATCTCGTTGCCGAGCAGGTTGATCTCATCAATGTAAAGCAGATTGCGGTCGGCCTGGGCCAGGATGCCGCGGCGCACGCGCAGACGTTCCTGCACGGCGGCTCGTTCATCGAGGCCGCCGACCACATCTTCGAGACGCGCATTGAGCGGAAGTTCGATCAGGCGCACACGGTCCGGAGCGGTGAGCGGAATTTTGTTGGCGTACTTCTGGGCGCACTCCGGGCAAACGGCTTCGATGCCGCCCGCTTCGACATCCTCGGGCAGACAACCGTAGCGACAGGGGGAGCGTTCGACCTGGGGAAGCAGATCCAGCACGGAGCGGACAGCGGTCGTCTTTGCGGTTCCGCGCGGACCGACAAGCAGGATGCCGCCGATGGCCGGGTTGATGAGGCCCAGCAAGAGCGCCAACTTCATTTCTTTCTGCCCGACGATGGCGAGGAAGGGGAAGGGAAGTGTCTCGAGCAGGCCGCCATCTTCGGCAGGCGCAGGCGCGAGGTCTTTACCGGTTACGTGATCGAGCAGTTCGCGCAGGGAGCGGAACTGATGCTGAACACGTTCCTTCGGCTCGGAGGCGGGTTCGGGGGTTGGGGAGATTTGCTGGTCGGTCATATTTAATCCTGTCATTGCGAGCGTTCTGTGCGAAGCAATCTCCTTCACGACACATGAGATTGCTTCGTCGGGAGTACCCTCCTCGCAATGACAATCGCTTCTTTATTTTCGTTGCTCGAGGCGACGTTTCTGGCGTTCCTTGGCTTCTGCGAGTTTGCGTTCCTCGTCTATTGTCTCGGCATAGATCGGCGGGACCTTGGTGGGTTTGCCGTCTTCCCCGAGGGCCACGTAGAGCAGGTAGGCGGTGTTCGTCTGCCAGCGCTGACCGGTGAGCGGGTTCTCGGCCACCACCTGCACTTCGGCTTCGATGGATGTGGTGCCGGTGTAGGTCACTTCGGCATTCAGGATGACCACGTCGCTGGTCTTGATCGGCAGGCGGAAGCTCATCGAGTCAATGGCCACGGTCACCACGCGGCATTGCGAGTGGCGCATGCAGGCAAGCGCGCCGGCTTCGTCTACGAGTTTCATGATCCAGCCGCCGTGGACATTGCCGAGGTTGTTGGCATGTTCGGGTTGCATCATTTGCGCCAGGCTGATGCGCGAGGCGCGGATCGGTTTGGGGTTGAGGTCGCTCACTAGTTCAAATCCTCCCGCATTTCCCCCACGTCCAGGGTATGGAGCCGTTCGGGTTCTTCGAGCAGTACATCGATCGTGCTATAGGTCAGCTCACGCATCATCGGGGCCAGCGGGACCGTGGCCGGGGGTGAGATCTTGGCGGGCATCGCCGGCGGTTTGAGGTTCGGTTTGCTCTCTTCGACCACCCGTTTGCGGATGATGCGCGGCTCATCGGTCAACGCGCCGACGTAAAAGCCGAGCACGGAATAAACGTCACGCTGGGGGGTGACCCAGCCGATCCATTCACCGTTGCGGTTGTGCAGGTTCGGGTAGGCCAGGAAGGCCTCCACATCTCCGCGTGAATTGTAGATCGGGATGAGAATTCGTTTTTGGACGGGATTGGTTTTGGTTGTGGCATCCATCATACGTCATTATAAGTCCAATAGCGGTTGATAAAGTAATTCCAAAGCATGACAATTCCGATCGCGATGCCCAACGCCAGATTGTGACCCATCACATCGGCCGCCTCCGGCTGGAAGCCGACGCGTCCCGACAACACTCCGAGCGGGTGCTCCAGGTAGCCGATGATCGGTGTGCGGATAAGGAGCCCCACCACGTTGACGATACCGAACTGTGCCATCTGGTGATGCGCCGCTTTGGTGCGCGAGTCGGGATACGTCCAATGCCGGTTCCATAAAAAATTATTGACCACTGCCACAGCGAACGAAAGCGCCTGGGCGATGACCGGCTGGATATGAAAGACGATGTTCAGCAGATTGAAAACACTGAAATCCACCACCGTGCCAATGGCGCCGACCGTGGCGAATTTGAAGAAGCGCGTGCGCTCGTTCGAGTCGTTAAAAAGATGCGTCATGCCAATCCAAGTTTTTCCTTGAAGTAGGGGATGGTGCGCCGCAGACCCTCCTCGAGGTCCACTTTGGGTTCCCATTGCAGGATCGTTTTGGCGCGGGTGATATCCGGCCGGCGGCGCTGGGGGTCACGTGCTGAACGGTCGTTGGCGAGGTAGGTCACGCCGGCTTTGTTGCCGGTCACGCGGTTGATCGTCTCTGCGAATTGCAGGATGGACATTTCGACCGGGTTGCCGATGTTGACCGGCATGTGTTCGTTGGAATACAGCAGGCGGACGATGCCATCCACGAGATCATCCACGTAGCAGAAGGAGCGCGTCTGTTGGCCGTCGCCGTAGACTGTGAGGGGCTGGCCGAGCAGGGCTTGCTTCAATAGATTTGGCAGGGCGCGCCCATCTTCAAGGTCCATGCGCGGACCGTACGTGTTGAAGATGCGCACGATGCGCGTGTCCACGTTGTGATGGCGGTGGTAGGCCAGGGTCAGGGCTTCGGCGAAGCGTTTGGCTTCATCGTATACCGCGCGCGGACCGGCCGGGTCCACGTTGCCGGGATACGACTCGGCCTGCGGGTGGATCTCCGGGTCGCCGTAGATCTCGCTGGTGGAGGCCAGCAGGTAGCGCGCGCCGTTGGCCTTGGCTACGCCGAGCGTGTTGTGCGTGCCGAGCGCGCCTGCTTTCATCGTCTGGATGGGCAGGTTGAAATACCCCGAAGGCGATTTGGGGTTGGGGCTGGCCGGGGACGCGAAGTGCAGTACCGCATCCACTTTGCCCGGCACGAAGATATAGTTGGAAACGTCGTGGCGGTAGAACGAGAAGTTCTCGCTGCCCATCAGATGGGCAATGTTCTCGCGGTTGCCTGTGACGAAATTGTCCAAGCCGATGACCTGATGGCCTTCGGAGATCAAACGGTCACTGAGATGGGAGCCGAGAAAGCCCGCGGCCCCGGAGATCAAAATTCGCATTGTTGTTCCTTGAATTGATTTTTGGAGTGCAGGCTTCAGCCTGCGCCTGCGGCCTGAAGGCCGCACTCCAATTGTTTTATTACTTCCACTCCACGCGGCTGATGAGGCCGTCGCCGGTGATCTGGTAGGACTGTCCACTGCCGGTGTCCACGAGCCAGAGATTGCCCTGGTAAACGACAGCGAGGAAGTCACCCGCCTGCCCGTCGACCGGAAGCGGCGCCCAGACGGGGGTCTGCGGTTCGAGGCCGACCGCGTCTGAGGGCGGGAAAACGGTGCGGCGGTTGGAACCGTCGCGATCCATCACCACCACGCGGTAGCGGCTGGTCTCGCTTTGCTCGGGGAAGATGGCTTGCAAAAATGCCACTTGATAGAACTTTTCTTTTCCGCTTGGGCGAATGGGGGATGCGGACGGGTAGGCGAACATGCCGATCGAACTTGCCACGCGCACGTTGGCATCGTTGATGACCGAGAGCGCGTTCAGGTCGAAGAACGGCGAATCTTCAAGGGTGATGGGTGCGGGTGCCGGCGCGTGCGTAACAGTGAAGATCGTGCGCGCATCGGGACCCCATGCCAGCGGGGGGATCCAGGCCCAATCGCTATGGGTTTGGAAAGGTGTGATCTGCAAGAGCGGACGGAAGAGGCCGGTGTCTTGATCAACAAAACCGATCTCGTCGGGTCGGGCATATGCGAGGCGGCCATCCGGACCCCAGGCATAAGACATGCCCCACCAACCATACACACCGCCGCTGTTCGGTTCAACGATGTTGCGCGGCGTGCCCGGCACACCGCTCGAAATGGTGACGCGCCAGAAATCATTATTTGCCTGCCAGCCCGGCGAGGATGCGCGCGGCTCGACCGTGGAGTAACCAAATGTGGGCGTGGTGTTCGGCGCCCAGCCTCCAAAGTGAACCACGTTCGCGGCGCCGCTGACCGGCACCGGCTGTCCGCTGCCGTTCGTGCGGATGATCCACAAGGTGTTGATCTGTTCGTCGGCTGGCTTTTTCGATTTGCGCGTGAAGAGCAGGAAGGTGCCGTTGGGCGAGAGCGCAAAGACGCGGCCGTCCAAATCACCGGTAGTGACGAGCGGAGTGCGGTTTGCGGTGGAGCCTTCCATGATCCATGCATTGCCGCCCGCGAGGAAAACCAGCCTACCCGGAATAGGCAGCGGCGCAAATGCCGACTGCGCACCGACCATCATCACTTCGGGGACGGCTTCTTTCAATACCACCGTCTTCACCACGGAGCGGCTGGTCTCCTGCCCGTCTTCGATCAGGATGCGCCAGGTCAATTCCTGCGATCCGTTCTCGCCGCTTTGCAATAATTGTGTTGCGCCCGCGGGGATCGACTCACTGCGCACGGTTTGTTGCTCGAATGGGATCTCGACTTGCTCGGTTTGGAATGTTTCGACAATGCGCTTGATCGTGATCACATCGCCATTGCCCACGACGGTGTAAAGCGGCGGGTCGACTTCATCGAGGTTGCCGACGATCACTCCCGCCGCTGCCAACGCCTCGCTCACTGCGCTTCCCGCCGGGACTTCGGCTTGGTTCGCCGTCCCATCGACCTGAATCGTCACCGAGACGTTTCCGCCCAACTGCGGCAGGCGGCACCCGCTCAGCAATGCTGCAAAAAGAATGAAGGCCAGTGCGGACAGCACTGGCTGGCGAAGCAGAGTTGTCGGAAAGGGGAAGCGGATTCTCATCGCACGTATCGCTTTGGTATAATCCCGTCGCTACCGGATGCGCCCAACGATGGCCAGCACGCCGTCCGCGATCACGATCATTTCGATGCGGAAGCCGGTGGCCACGGGGCCGAGCGAGCCGGTATATGCTTCTTCGATAATGGCTGTTATGGCGTCATTGAATCCGCTGGGGAGCGGGAGCGGACCCAGGTCTGCCGAGACGATCTGCAGTTTGGGTTTCCCCAGCTCATCGGCGCCGACTTCGAGAATGATGCCAACATTGGCGGCGAACATGCCTTGTTGGGTGCGGCCGTAGATGCGCATCTGATTGTCACGCAGGTACACCTGTGGATCGGTGAACAGCGGGTCCGGACTTTTTTGGAGCTCGAACGCCAGATAGGATGTAAGCTGCGCCTCGTTGATGAACAGATAGACGACGCCGGTCTCTGCACCATCCACAACGGCCTGTTCGATATGTTGCTTAAGCGACTCGACCGCCTCAGCAGAAACGGGAATCTTCTGCTCGGGAATGTCGGGGCCGCCGGTTTCGATGGTGCAGGCCAGAGTGACCAGCAAGCTCAGGATCAAGATCGAAAGAATGCGTGTGCGTTTCATTTTGTACCCTAAATATGTTGACGGAGCAATTATAGCATGACCGAATCGAACGACTCTCTGGCCCCTCTGGCCGCCAAACTGGAAGCGCTGCTTTTTGTGGCAGCTGAACCCGTAAGCAACCAGCAGTTGTCGGCTGCCCTCGAAACCACCACCACCGCCGTGGAGCAGGGACTGCGCGCCCTCGACGAGATCCTCGCCACGCGCGGATTGCGCCTTCAACGGCACGGCGGGCGCGTGCAGATGACCTCCGCGCCGGAGCACGCCGACTTGATCGAGCGTTTCCTCGGCCTCGAAGCGACCACGCGCCTGAGCCGCTCTGCGCTCGAAACGCTTTCGATCATCGCCTACCAACAGCCCGTCACCCGTCCGCAGGTGGATGCCATCCGCGGCGTGAACAGCGACGGCATGATGAAGAGCCTGCTGGCAAAGGGGCTCATCATGGAATCAGGCCGCACAGATGGCCCCGGGCGCCCCATCCTCTACAGCACCACGCCAGAGTTCCTGCAGCACTTCGGCATCGCCTCCATCCGCGACCTGCCGCAGTTGGAATTGAAGACAGACGAAGAAAACAAAGATGTGTCTTTGTTGAAGGGATAAAAGAAACGCGGCCGAAAGGCCGCGTTTGAATTTACTTGATTTTTTCCTTCTTCCGATACGCCGTGGCCTGGATCTTCGCCACCAGTTCGTTCCTCGTCGTCTCGGTGACGGTGATCTCGTAGAGGCCGGTCTTGTTGCCAAGATTGGCCTCTTTTGCTTCTGCAACGAGATGATCCCCGGCCTGGCCGGCCCGCAGGAAACTGACCATCATGTCGAGCGCGACTGCGACCTGTCCATGCGCGTTGCAGGCGGCGGAGAAGGCCAGGTCGCCGACGCCGAAGACGATGCTTCCATGCGTGATCCCGTGAAAGTTCAGCATGGACTCGGTCACGGTCAGCGAGACGCGGGCATAACCCGGGCGGATCTCCTCGAAGGTTGCGTTGAGGAAACGCAGGAATGCATCCGAGCGGATCCTGGCTTCGACTGCGGGGTCCATGTCAGGCTTTCGCGTGTTCCTTCGCCGCCTTGACCAATCCCATGAAAAGCGGATGCGGGCGGTTCGGGCGCGACAGGAATTCGGGGTGGAACTGGCTGGCCACCATGTAGGGATGATCGGCGATCTCGGCGATCTCCACCAGTTTACCGTCGGGCGAGAGGCCGGAGAAGATCATGCCGGCTTTCTCAAAGTCTTCGCGGTAGGCGTTGTTGAACTCGAAGCGGTGGCGGTGACGTTCATCCACGCGCGCTTCGCCGTATGCCGCCGCGGCTTTGCTTCCTTTTTTCAGATCGCAGGGATACAGCCCGAGGCGCATGGTCCCGCCCATGTCGGAGATCGAGCGCTGGTCGTGCATCAAGTCGATGACCGGGTATTCCGTTCCGCGGTCGAACTCGCTTGAGTTGGCGTCTTCGTGACCGATCACGTTGCGCGCAAACTCGATGCACATCGTCTGCATTCCCAAACACAGTCCCAGATAGGGAAGTTTTTTCTCGCGGGCGTAGCGCGCCGCCAGGATTTTCCCTTCGATGCCGCGCGAACCAAATCCGCCGGGCACCAGGACCGCATCCGCGCTTTGCACGATATCCCAGCCTTTATCCTTTTCAAGATCGGAGGCGTGCACCCAGCCGATCTCCACTTCCACACCTTGGGCCAGCGCCGCGTGCTTGAGCGCCTCGCGGACCGACATGTAGGCATCCTGCAATTCCACGTATTTGCCCACGAGCGCCACTTTCACCTTGGCGCGCGGCTTCCTCACCGAGTCGACCAGTTTCTTCCATTGTTTCCAGTCTGGCTTTTTCGTGGAGGTGAGGTTGAACTTTTGCACCAAAAAGTCGGGGACGCCGGCTTTTTCGATCAGCAGGGGAATCTCATACAACACATCTGCGGTGACCATTGGCACGACAGCGTTCTTCTCCACGTCGCAGAAGAGGGCGATCTTATCGGTCAGGCCGGGTTCGATGGGCTGGTCGGAGCGGGCGATGATCATGTTCGGGGAGATACCGATTGAGCGCAGTGCAGCCACCGAGTGCTGGGTGGGCTTGGTCTTCAACTCGCCGGTCGCGGCAATGTAGGGCAGCCACGTTACATGGATGAAGAACACGTTCTCGCGTCCCACCTCGTTGCGGAGTTGGCGCAACGCCTCGAGGAACGGCTGGGACTCGATGTCGCCCACCGTCCCGCCGACCTCCACCAGCACGATCTCGGCGCCGGTCGCTTTGGCCACCAGGCCAACGCGGCGCTTGATCTCGTTCGTGATGTGCGGAATGACCTGGATCGTCCCGCCGAGGAAATCTCCCTTGCGTTCCTTCTGGATGATCTCGGCATAAACCTGACCGGCCGTGAAGTTGCTCACCCGGCTCAGGCGGATATCAATGAAGCGCTCGTAGTGACCCAGATCCAGGTCCGTTTCTGCGCCGTCATCGAGAACGAAGACTTCGCCATGCTGGTATGGGCTCATCGTGCCTGGGTCCACGTTGATGTAGGGATCCAATTTTTGCACAGCGACCTTGAAGCCGCGCTCTTTCAGCGTCAAGCCGATGGCGGCCGCGGTCACGCCCTTGCCCACCGACGAAACCACGCCGCCGGTGAAGATGATGTACTTCGTTGTCATATTTTCTCCAGTTCTCCCCTCTCCCTTGATCGGGATGGGGGTAAGGGTTTAGCGACACAAAGAAGATGGGGAGGGCGCTTAAGCCCTCCCCATCGGGAGTTGACGTTCGTTGCGGTGAGAATATTTTTGCCGGTTCATCCGACCAGTTTCGTCAGGTCTTCTGCGGCGCGCCGCATCTCAAGGAAGATCATGCCCAGCTTGGCATCCTGCCGCGCGAGGGCGGTCAGAACCGCTTCTGCGCCGACGGAGGTCAGCACGATGGCGCCAGCGTCACCTTTGATGTACACCTGCTCCAAGCCGCCGCGTCCCAGTTCACCCGAAATACGTTCGCCAAGTGAAAGCATGGCCGCCGACATGGCCGAAACACGATCCTCTTCCACTTCCTGGGGGAGGGCGGAGGCCATGATCAGGCCGTCTACAGAAACGATCGCGGATGCTTCGATTTCGGGGGCTGCTGCCTGCATCGAGCGGAGTCGTTCCACCATCTGGTCACTGCGGGATTTACTCATACGGGTTGCTCCAAAGAATTGATCGGCCCAAAGTTTACCATAAAAAAGAATTTCCCGAATTGCGCCCCCATTTCAACTTCGTCAGGATTTCAGATTTGTTGACCCGCCCCGGCCTTCATGTTAGACTTACCGATTGCATTTAGAAAGGAGAACACCATGCGCGATCGTCAAGGATGTCTTGCCGGACTGCTTCAACTGTTTTTGCTCGACAAACTCTTCGACTGGCTGCAAAAGAACGTC
>CAYNQA010000099.1:4439-10010 GCA_964399225.1 uncultured Anaerolineaceae bacterium | reverse complement strand
AGGAAGCCGGTGCCGAGGAAGGCGGTGACCAATCCGGCCAGGGCCAGCACGTAATGGTAGAAGCGTCGCAATCCATCACGGCGGGGCTCATCCGCAACGGCGTTGATGTCTTGATTCAGCCAGTGACCGAAGTAGGCCCACACGATCCCCAACGGAATGCCAATGGAGACTTCGCCGCTCACCGCGCGGACGAATTCGCGAAAGACGAATGTTTCGCCCAGCGCCCAGCGCAGGAGCATATCGAACATGATGCCGGCGGTGGAGAGGACCACCGCAACACCGGAGAACGAAAGCAGGTAGAGCACCCCGAGACGCAGGTTCGAGTCGCGTTCATCTGCACTCGCCAGCGCGTTCTGGCATGTGCGCCACGATGCAACCCAGATGGGCACGCCAACGAGGAGAAGACAGAGACCGTTGATGAAGATATCGCGTTCGCCGGTGCCGAGCGTTTCGGATGGAATGTAAAAAACGAAGCGCAGTAATTGTTGCGCGCCGAAGACCGACATGAGCAGACCGTAGAGCATCCAGATGTAGCGATACAGGCGGCGGATGTCGGCAAAGTTTTCGGGGTCGGGGAGCCGCATCCAGTCTGCGCGCAGAACCGTGATGAAGTACCATGCTGCCACGGCGTTGAGCGCGACGGCGATGATGTTATCGGTCCACGTTTGGCCGCCGCCGAACACTGCGCGATAGGCTTCAAACCCTGCCAGCTCGATGAACGAACGGTTGATGAGCGCGAGGATGTTTTGTGCGGCAGGGATCAACGTGGCCAGCAAAATGCCATACAGGAAGACCGCCCGCAGTGTGGCGGTCTGTTCCTCCTGCTCACGGGCTGAGGTGCGCTGTGCCCACAACCAATGCAGGGCAAAGATCGGCACACCGACCAGGATCAGCGCCAGCGACCCGGCCAGCAGGTCGCCTGAACCGCTCAGGCTGGGGGAGAGGATGCTGCGAAGCAGTCCGATCACGCCCCACAGCACGACCTCGAAGGTGATGAACGCGACCAGATAAAAGTAGAGACGGCGAATGGTGCGCATGACAGCCTCCTACGGCGCCTTGACCGGGACCGGCGTGTAGAGCGGATACCAGTCGTAGGACCAGAAGTTGTATGGCATCTGTTCGATCTTCCAAACACCATCCTGTTTCACAAGCACGGCGCGCTCCTCGTTGCGATAACCCGAGGAGAATGGGTCGCCTGTGCCATATTGAATGTAAAGCGTGACAAAGGCCTGATCCCCGCTGAGCTCCACGCTTCCCACATCCACGCCAGTGTTATCTGGGTTGACGTAATTCTGCAGGAAGGCCTGCTTGAACTGGTCGAAGGTGGGTTTGGATTCTTTATCCGCGAGATAGGAGTAGGCCTTTTCGTAGTCGCGTTTGAACACGGCCACGAGATAATTCTTGGCCACGCCTTCGGGCGAATCTTCTTCACCGTAGACGAGGGCTTTATCCTGGCGGGTGAAGAACAACCCCAGTGCCAGGACCACCAGCAGGCCGATGCCGATCAAAATACCCAATAGGAAGCGATCTTGTTTCATGTGAACCGCCTTTCGTAAATTGGACTCGATCTCTCTGATTGTATAGTCTTT
Organism: uncultured Anaerolineaceae bacterium; assembly: GCA_964399225.1. Classification (GTDB taxonomy): domain Bacteria; phylum Chloroflexota; class Anaerolineae; order Anaerolineales; family Villigracilaceae; genus Denitrolinea. Next base: position 8,421 of record CAYNQA010000099.1, on the reverse strand, counting down.
CGAGGGAAAAGGCAAACGGACAGGGGACGAAAAGAGCGCGAAGCAAGTTGTATAATTACAAAACAACCGTGCAGACAACTGGAGGAAACCATGTCTGAATCTTCGGAATGGATCACCATTGTTATTGCGGACGATCATCCTGTTGCGCGTGACGGAATTCGCAAAACGCTTGCAATGGCACCGGATTTCAAGATTATTGGAGAAGCAGAAGACGGAGAACAAGTGATCACGTTGGTGGATCAACTTCGTCCACAAGTGCTACTGCTCGATTTGGTCATGCCAAAAGTGACGCGGCCTGCGGATATTGAACGACGGGTGCGGGAAAAATATCCTGATATTGTCACGCTGGTATTGACCGCGCACGACCGCGACGCTTACCTTGCGGATATGATGGAAGCGGGCGTGTCCGGGTATTTCGAGAAAAGCGTGCGCGGCGACCGTTTGATCGCCGCCATTCGCCGCGCGGCGCGTGGAGAGTTTCTGTTCGATGAAAGCCAACTGAACCGGGCTCGTGAATGGCGGGCGAATGTGAAAGAAAAATGGGAGAGCCTTTCAGAACGTGAACGCGAACTATTACAGAAGATCGGTATGGGGATGGAAACCAAAGCCATTGCAAAAGAGCTTGGCATTGCGCCCAAAACGGTCGAGAAACACCTGATCCACTTATACGCAAAACTTGACGTAACTGGCCGGGTGGAGGCCGCTCTGTGGTGGGAGCGGAACGGGAGGGATTTCCCTCATTGACGTCGCTTCTTCCGCTCTCTATAATAACTATGCAAACATCATTGCATCTTGGGAGCGGACATGAAGCAACAACATTTTTCAGGCAGGCTGATCTACATCGTTCTGGGTGGTTTGATCTTGGTGAGAATCGTTTTCTCCTCTGTTCCCCCGGCTTCGGCGGGGCGTCCCTTTCCATCACCAGCAATCGAAATCACTGAAGCTCTGACAAATACCCCATCCTTCACACCGACAGCAACGGAAATTCCATCCATTATTTGCGGTAACGATAATCTTGGCGGTGCATGTCAGCAGATCAATTCAACAACCATAGGCGGTTCGTACCAATGGGCAGGAGACATGAACAACTGGTACAACAATTCAGGGACGTTTGGCCGTTTTAACATGGCCGCTGTTTCCCATACAACAACAGTTTACGTCACCTGGTGGGAGAGTACAGTCGGTATGAATTCCTTCTATGGAGTGAATAGGGTGTATGACGTTTATAATTACAGAAACAGTGCCGCATTGGAAAAGATCGCGAATGATGTTCTTCTTCCGGGGAAGGGATCGTCGAGTTATTCGCAGGTCGGACCGAAATACTACACATTTACACTCACGACTGGGAATAGCCTATATCTTTACAACTCGGCCAATCGCAGCGGGTCGCTTGGTTCCTATGAAGGTCATGGAACGTTTACGGTTTACGTATCCACCTCTGGTTTTTACGAACATCCCACCTCAACCGCGACTGCCACTCTGACCAGCACGCCAACCAGTACACCAACGGCAGTGCCCACAGTTACACCAAACTACTATTATGGCTATTTAGGTCCGGGCTATTTTTCAAACAATAATTTAAGTTACTGCAATACGGGTGCATATAGTCAACAGACTCAGAACGCTTCTTCTCAATGGAGTATTGACACCGACATTAATATGTTCAATAACTGCACCTCTATCCAGGTCAATGTAATTTACGCAGATTTTGGAAATACGAACTGGGTTGGCAGGGCCCATATCTGTAACACAAGTGGACAATGTGATAGTAACGAAGCATATAATAGCACATACTCTTATTGCCAAGTATGGTTGAATTCCAATGTAATTGCTGGAAATCCATTTTTTTATACGGATACCGAGGTACAGAAGTTAATAATGCACGAATTTGGGCACTGCTTTTCATTGGACCATTCAACTGATCCAACAAGTGTAATGGGCAACGGTAATGTTCCAAATACAATAGACATCGATATGATTAATGCAAGGTACTAAAGAAGTTTCAAACTTGTTATGTTGTGGCAGAATATTAACCTGAATAAATGAGGAACCTATGAAAAAAACAGTGCTTACAAGCTTGTTGATGGCTGGGCTAGTCGGAATTTTGATTTACCTTGGATGGCTACGGAACAATAATAATCATGATGCCTTGCTTATGAACACAACCGCAACAAACACTCCAAAAAGAACTAGTAGTGCAGATTGGACCTCGGATGCAATTACGATAGAGGAACTCGTTTCAGAATCCGATCTCGTAGTACTGGTGCGGGTTTCCGGCTCGCCTGTTACTCGAGTGGTTCCTATTTATCCATTGGATCAACAAGGAAATAGAATTGAGTCGGCGGCGTTTCCAGTTCTCTTTTCTGATACTACCTTCGATGTGTTGAAAACGTATCTAGGAACATCAGTGCAAACTGTTACTGTCATGCAAACTGGCGGATACGACCCCACAGTATCAAAAGGTGTTGAGGAGATGTCTGATGATCCACTTTATAAAATTGGCGAGGAATACATCTTGTTTCTGGTGAATATTTCTGGTGATCCTATTCATGCGCCAGATCGTGATCTTTATATCATAGTAAATACCTTTGGTCGTTATCGGTTGACTGGTGGGCATGTTTCAACATATGGACAAAATCCTTTAAGATCCGTTCAATTGCCCATGAAATTTATTGATCTGGAAACACAAATAGAACAGGCAAAACAGAGTTCAGGTAAATAGCCCAACATTTCACGAAAGTGCTTGGCTCGGCGTGGGTCTGCGACCCCGCCGAGGCTCGACCGAAGGTCTCTACTGCCAGTTTACCTCAAATTCCAAATCCAAAGCATAGGTTATAAAAAGATACGGGGAGACCTTCGGTCAATTCGTGGCGCAGGTCGGAGACCTTGCGCCAGCTAGTGGATTGTATGGCTTTCCGAGGAAAAGGCAAACGGACGGGGAACGAAACGGAGTAGAATCTCGTTAGGGAAACAGGAGGAACCGTCCATGAACAAGAAACTCGTTTCAATTGCCATCTTTGTGGCGCTGACTGCGTTCGTCTGGCTCGGCTTCGCGGGCGGACAATATTTCTATGAACGGTCCCTGTTTACTAAAGGTAATATTCCTGATACGCCGGAAGCAAAAGAGATCATGTCTGTGATGGATAGGGCATATCAGTTACTTGGGCAAGCATCTCGTTCTTTTGACACATCAGAATTTCCAGCGGTTTTTATTGACACGAATGATTACAAATTGACTCGTCAACAACGGGAAGCCATCGCAGAAGTTTTAGGCGTTAGTGCGGATGAAGTAAAGAACGCGGGTTATTTGACTGCTATGCAGGCTCAATATATTTCCATTTCTCAAGGAACCATGGGCATTCCTGTAACAGCGAACAAGACCGTTCTTATTTTTGAGTCTATCGAAATCAGTGGAGACAGGGCCATTGTTCGCTATGATGACGGTGCTGCGTTGCAAGAGGCAATCCTGGTAAAAATTAATGGAAGGTGGTTTATTGCCTCGATAGTTCCGATCTGGGTTCATTTCTAACCGGCTCTACATTATGAAAGAAAACACGCGGCCCAACCAGCCGCGTGTTTTCTTTCTTTGACTCGCCGATTCGATTTGATATACTATCCCCATCACACTTCAAGGAGTTCCCCATGTCCACCCCTCCCCATTGGGATCTGACCAATATTTACCCCTCGCTCGAATCGAAGGAATTCAAGTCCGCGTTCAAGAACCTGAAAAAGAAGATCACCGAACTCGAAACTTACTTCGATAAGACCGTGGTCAAGACCACAGCAAAGACCGAGCCGAAGAAACTCGGCAAGGTGGTCGGCACGCTGGTCGATTCGTTCAATGATATCTACACCCACTCTAACACACTGGGTGCATACATCTCCTTCCAGGTGGACACGAACTCCTACAACAAAGTCGCCACCCGTCTCGAGTCGGAGTATGAGCAGGCGGTGGTACCGCTCCGCAAATTGGGTGTCCGCT
>CAYNQA010000099.1:0-4339 GCA_964399225.1 uncultured Anaerolineaceae bacterium | reverse complement strand
CTCGAGTCGGAGTATGAGCAGGCGGTGGTACCGCTCCGCAAATTGGGTGTCCGCTTCACCGCGTGGCTCGGACGCGTCCGCCCGGGGTTGAAGAAAGCCATCCCCACCAATCCGTCCGCGAAGGCACATGCGTTCAACTTGATGGAAGCCGCCGACCAGAGCAAGTACCTGATGAGCGAAGACCTCGAAGGTCTCGCCGCCGAAATGACCCTGAGCGGGGGCAGCGCCTTCGGTAAACTGCAGGGCACCGTCACCTCGCAACTCACCGTGGAGTTTGAGCTGGATGGCAAGGTGCAAAAACTGCCCATGCCTGCATTGATCAACCTGCGCTCGCACCCCGATGCCGACGTGCGCCGCCGCGCCTACGAAGCCGAGAACAAAGCCTGGGAATCGGTGAAGGAAGTGCTCGCCGCCAGCCTGAACGGGGTAAAGGGTGAGGTCAACACGCTCAACGCGCGCCGCGGACGCGAAGACGCGCTCCACTCCGCGCTCGACATGGCCCGCATCGACCGCGCCACGCTAAACGCCATGATGGGCGCCATGAAAGATTCCTTCCCGATGTTCCGCCGCTACTTCCAGCACAAGGCCAAACTGCTCGGCAAGGATAAGCTCGCCTGGTACGATCTCTACGCCCCGGTCGGCAAGAACAGCGGCACGATCTCCTATGAGGATGCGCGCGACTTTATTATCGGGAACTTCGCAAACTTCTCGCCGGAGCTTGCCGCCTTTGCCAAACGCGCCTACGACGGCAACTGGATCGACGCTGAAATGCGCGAAGGCAAACGCGGCGGCGGTTACTGCTCCGGCGTGGATATAACCAAGGAGAGCCGTATCTTCGTCAACTTCGACGGCTCCGCCGACCAGATCTCCACCATTGCACACGAGCTTGGTCACGCCTTCCATAATGAGTGTGCCTACCAAAAGAACAAGACCATCCTCCAGCAGGACACCCCCATGACCCTCGCGGAGACCGCCTCCACCTTCTGCGAAACCATCGTCACCGAGGCGCGCCTTGCCAAGGTCAACGATCCGCAGGAGGAACTGGCCGTCCTCGAAGGTCACCTCAATGGCGCTTCGCAGGTCATCGTGGATATCTATTCGCGCTTCCTGTTCGAGAAGGAAGTCTTCGAGCGCCGCGCCCAGGCCGAACTCTCCGCCGACGACATCAACGACATCATGATCCGCGCACAGAAGGCCACCTACGGTGACGGTCTCGACGAGAACCTGCTCCAAAAATTCATGTGGACCTGGAAGCCGCACTACTATCGCGCCGGCCTCTCGTTCTACAACTTCCCGTACGCCTTTGGTCTGCTCTTCGGCACTGGCCTCTATGCCATCTTCCAGAAACGCGGTGCCGCCTTCGTGGAAGATTACAAAGACCTGCTCGCATCCACCGGCGAAGCCACCGCCGCCGACCTGGCCGCCCGCTTCGGCATCGACATCCGCAAGAAGAAATTCTGGGCCGATAGCATCGCCATCATCGCCAGGCACGTCGACCGCTACTGCGAACTGTAATAAATAAAAGAGACAGTCACCTGCATGGTGGCTGTCTCTTTTATTTGAGAGTGCCTGATAGATCACGCTATTTCAACACAAAGGCAGAAAGTCTCCAAGACTCAAAGAAAAACTTTGTGGCTTCGTGCCTTCGTGACTTTGTGTTGATGGTTTCAAACACTTGCTAAAAGGACACACATGCTGAACCGAAGATTGGTCATCGTTCTCACCGGACTGGCAATCGGGTTGCTGGCCTGCAGCCTGACCCTCCCCGCAACCGAATCCACCTCGCCCACCCCGGCGGGGACAAGATTCACCCTCCCGCAAACCGAGGCCGATGCGCCGCGCATCTCGGCTGAAGATGCCAAAGACGCCGTTGATGCCGGCTATGCAATCATCGTGGACGTGCGCAGTGTCGAATCCTATGCCAAGGGGCACATCGCCGGCGCGCTCTCCATCCCTCTCGACCGTATCGAGGCCGATCCCGCCGGCGTCTCGCTCGACCCATCCAAGTGGATCATCACCTACTGCACCTGACCGAATGAACACACGAGCGCCCGTGCGGCGTTCCTGCTCCTGCACAACGGCTTTCCCCGCGCCAGCGCCATCCTCGGCGGTTTGGATGCATGGATCGAGTTGGGCTTCCCTGTTGAGCCATGATTTTTTCGGACACGGAACACACGGAGTTCACGAAAAAATCCGTGTGTTCCGCGAAATCCGTGTCCAAAGAATTTAAGAACGAAAAAGAATCAAAAAGGACGCGCCTGCAAAGACGCGTCCTTTTATTTGTTGAAGTTGTTCCGAATTACGAAAATGCCTGAATATCTGTCTGCGCACGGCCGAGGATCAGGGCGTGGATGTCGTGAGTCCCTTCGTAGGTGTTGACGGCTTCGAGGTTCATCACGTGGCGGATGACGTGGTACTCGTCCGAGATGCCGTTGCCGCCATGCATGTCGCGGGAGGCGCGGGCGATGTCGAGGGCTTTGCCGCAGGAGTTGCGCTTGATCAGCGAGATCATTTCGGGGGAGGCTTTGTCCTCGTCAATGAGACGGCCAACGCGCAGGGCGGCTTGCAAGCCGAGTGTGATCTCGGTCATCATGTTGGCGAGTTTGAGCTGAATGATCTGGTTCGCCGCGAGCGGACGTCCGAACTGCGGACGGTCGAGGGTGTACTGTCGCGCCGCGTGCCAGCAGAATTCCGCCGCGCCGAGCGCGCCCCAGGCAATGCCATAACGCGCCTTGTTCAAACACCCGAACGGACCTTTCAGTCCGCGCACCTCGGGAAAGATATTTTCCGAGGGGACGAAGACCTCGTCCATCACGATCTCGCCGGTGGAACTGGCGCGCAGGCTGAACTTGCCTTCGATCTTCGGTGCGGATAATCCCTTCATGCCCTTTTCGAGGATGAAGCCACGGATCTCGCCATCGAGTTTCGCCCAGACCACGAACACGTCTGCGATGGGGGAGTTGGTGATCCACATCTTTGTGCCGCGTAACACATAACCGCCGTCCACCTTTGTGGCGCGCGATTCCATCGAGGCCGGGTCACTGCCGTGATTGGGTTCGGTCAAGCCAAAGCAGCCGATCCATTCGCCGCTGGCGAGTTTGGGCAGGTATTTCTTGCGCTGTTCCTCGGTGCCATACGTCAGGATGGGATACATCACCAGCGAACTCTGCACGCTCATCGCGGAGCGGTAGCCGCTGTCCACGCGCTCGACCTCGCGGGCGATGAGTCCGTACGCGACGTGGTTGAGACCGGCGCCGCCGTATTCCTCGGGGACGGTGGAGCCGAGCAGGCCCATCGCGCCCATTTCGGTCATGATCTCGCGGTGGAAGATTTCTTTGCGATTCGCTTCAATGACGCGCGGCAGGAGCTTTTCCTGGCAATACTTGCGCGCTGCGTCGCGGATCATGCGCTCTTCGTCGGTGAGTTGCTCGTTGAGCAGGAGGGGGTCGTTCCATTTGAAGGTTGATTTGGACATGATGGTTCCTCAACACTAGCTGTTAGCGATTAGCTATTGGCTCATAGCTTTGTGTGATTGTATCAAATGTCAGCGAGACGGCGCCCGCTTTGGGTCCGGAAGGGATGCGACAAAAAAACAGGGACTCGCTTGTCGGCAAGTCCCTGTTTCATTTTACGAAGTGCGTGTTACACCGAGCCGGTCAGCCAGCCGCGGAGTTCCATGCCCTTGACCACGCGCGAGATGGCGACCATGTAGGCCGCGTCGCGCATGTAAACCTTCTTGGACTTGCTCATTTCGAGCACGCCGTGGAAGGCGGCGGTCATCTTCTGGTCGAGTTTCTGCAGCACTTCATCCTTCGGCCAGTAGAAGTTCATATCGTTCTGCACCTGTTCGAAGTACGAGCAGGTCACGCCGCCGGCGTTGCAGAGGAAGTCGGGGATATCGAAGATGTTGTTCTTCTTGAAGTATTCGTCCGCTTCAGGCGTGCACGGGCCGTTGGCGCCTTCAGCCACGATCTTCACGTTCTTCGACATCTTCTTGACGGTCTCGGCATTCACGTGGCCTTCGATGGCCGCGGGGATGAGGACGTTGCAGTCCTTCTCGATCCACTTGTCGCCGTCTTCAACGAGGTAGCCAGCCGCTTCGGCTTTCTTCTTGTCGATCGTTCCGTACTGATCGACGATGGTAAGCAGGAAGTGCGGGTCGACGCCGTCTTTGTGGCTATAGGTGAAGGATTTCTTCTCGTGGCGGTCGTAGCAGGAAACGCAGGCCACCTTGCCGCCGAGCATTTCGATGAAGCCGATGGCCGCATACTGGGCCACGTTGCCGAAGCCTTCAATGGCCGCAACGGATTTCTTCGGGTCGATGCCAAGGTGCTTCATC
>CAYNQA010000098.1:0-10030 GCA_964399225.1 uncultured Anaerolineaceae bacterium | reverse complement strand
TGTAGAGGATGAAGAGCGGGTCTTCGGCGTCCATGACCTCGGTCGGGCATTTGCCATTGGCGATGGGGAGCGCGCACATGTCGTGATACCAGTGGTCTCGTCCCGCTTCCATGTTGACATGTTGGCCGGTGCGCTTGACGACAATGACATTCTCCACCGACGGGCAGCGCTTGATGGCCTCATCAACCATATTCTTGAGTTCAACCACTTTGCCGTTCTGGAACGAACCGTCGCATGTGATGACCAGCTTGGATTGGCTGTCGTCAATGCGGCCCTGCAACGCGTCCACGGAGAAACCGCCAAAGACGACGGAGTGGATCGCGCCGATCTTGGCGCAGGCCAGCATCGCAAAGACGATCTCCGGCACGCGTCCCATGTAGATGGTCACACGGTCGCCTTTGCGCACGCCCATGGCCTTGATGATGTTTGCCATGCGGCTCACTTCGCGGTTCATGGCGTAATACGAGAAGGTGCGCTCCAGTTTGCCATCTTCACTTTCCCAGATGAGCGCGAGTTGATTTTTGCGGTGAGTCTTCAAGTGGCGGTCAATGGCATTGTGGACGATGTTCGTCTTCGCGCCCACGAACCATTTGAAGAATGGCTTTTTGGAATCATCCAGAACCTTGTCCCACTTTTGAAACCATTCCAACTCGTTGGCTTCGGCTTCCCAGAAGGCTTTGTAGTCCTTGCCGGCTTTTTGGGCCAACGCATCCCAATCCTTAAGTCGAGCCTGGTCGATGACTTCCTTTGATGGATAGAAAACTTCACCTTCCATAGTAATTGCTCCTTGTTTCGTTTAAGTTCTGGTCTGGCAGAATTGGCTTAATATACAGGAAAATCCGTCATCGGGCAATTGATTCTGTGGAAAGAAATCGGCTTTGATTTTATAAAAAGCCTGCCGCGTTTTACGCGGCAGGCTTTGGCTTACTGCTGGGCCTCCATTTGGCGTTGGAGGCTTTCCATATTTGGCAGGGTTGGTACGTGGCTCATCCAGATGTCGAAGATCTCAAGCAAGCCAGCAGATTCCATTTCGCGGCGTTGGCCAGCCAGCCAATCCTCGAAGTAGGTTTGCTTTTTCTGCTCGAAATCGCTTTCAGTGATTGGTCGTTCTTCGTGACCGATCACCTGGATCAGGTGCCAGCCAAACTGTGTGTGGATGGGACGGCTTACCTTGCCCGTTGCGACCGCAAAGGCGGCCGTTTCGAACTCAGGCACCATCATTCCACGGCCAAACCAGCCAAGGTCACCGCCCTGGTCCTTGTTACTCGTGTCACTGGAGTATTCGGAGGCGAGGGCGGACCAATCTTCCCCGCTTTCGAAGCGTTTCAAAACTTCATTCGCGGTTTCTTCCGAGTCGACGAGGATGTGGCGCGCCCAGACCTGTTCATCGAAGGGGGTCAGGTGGCCGGTGATCGCTTCGAAAACCTTTTTGCGCAACAATTCCGCCTCAACCAGTTTGCGATAGTCAGTTTCCGAGACGTTCAGTTCCTCGGCATAGCTGTCCATGCTGTTGGAGAATTCCTGCTCGAAACCTTCCAGGGTGTAGGGGGTGGCTGTCGGGGCGGGAGTGAACGTGGGAGCGGGGGTGAATGTTGCGGTGGGGGTGAAGGTCGGGGTGTTGGTCGGGAGCGAGGTGGGGGTCAGCGACGGGGTCGGAGACTGCTCGGGGGCGGATGTGGCCGTGCTGAGTGGATCCACTGTGGAGGTGGGCTGAACCGCCTCGGGGGTATTCGTCAGCGTCCCATCCGGAGTCAGGGTCGGAGTCGGGGTGAGCGTGACAAGTGCGAGTTGCTCTTCCGAAAGGGTCGGGAAGACGATCGAAGTCGGAGTCAGAGTGGGAGTCGGTGTCCCATCCGGAAAATATCCGAAAATCTCATGAATACGTTCGTCGATCTCTGCGTCGCTGACGGAGATGCCGAGCGCTTCTGCTTCGCGGCGAATGATGAGGTCATTTACAAGTGAATCCACCACTTGCTGACCAAGGGCTGCTGCGTTCTCTTCCGCGAGCTGGGTCTGGATCTGCTCAAGTTGTGCGTTTACATCCAACCCAAACTGGGCATACTGGGCGTACGTGAAGTACTGGTTGAGCAGGCCTTGGCGCTGCAGACGCACGTTCAGCTGGAAGTCATAGAGATTGGCGGAACGGTCTTCCAGTTTTACTACCGTACGGTTGCGCATCAGGTAGTCGATGTTGAACTTGCCGAGCGACAAAGTGCCATCGAGGAACATGACGGTTATGCCGCCGATCAGAACGACAGCGAAGACCACCAATGCCACCCAACGGATCACGTTGGACATGCGCCGTTCACGCTCGAGGCGTGCCACATGTTTGCGGGTCAGGACTGTTTCTTTGGGTTTGCGTGTTTCCATTGCTTGCCTCCTTGAAGAGAATGTGGGACAGGGCGAGAGCCCGTCCCACATTTCCCGAGACGATCTAGCGGATGTCCCGCTGTTCCGTGAACATCAGGAGGGCGATGTGGCGCGCCTGCTTGATGGCGCTGGCCAGCACGCGTTGGTGGCGCGCACAGGTGCCGGTCTGGCGACGTGGGCGGATCTTGCCGTCGTCGGTGACGAAGCGGCGGAGCATATCCACCTTCTTGTAGTCGATGGTCAATTGTTTGTCGGCGCAGAATTGGCAGGTCTTGGGCCGGGCAAAGTAACGGCGGTCGCCGCCGCCTTCGCCTTCCGCGCCACGGGTCATTTCTTCAGACATGGTAAAACTCCAATCTTGCTAGAAGGGAAAATCACCTTCGTTGTTGGCCGGAGCGCCCTCCTCGCTGGGAGCGGCTGCGCCGGATTCGTTCGAGTGGTTATTGTCGCGGCGGTCGCTGAGCATGGTCATTTCGTTCGCGACCACTTCCACGCTGGAATGTTTCTGGCCTTCTTTGTCTTCCCATTTGCGGGTTTGCAGTCGGCCTTCAATGTAAACCAGCTGGCCCTTGGTCAGATACTGTTTGCAGGTCTCTGCCAGGTTGCCCCATGCAACGATGTTGAACCACTCAGTGTCGGTATGGCGTTCACCGTCGCCTGAGTTCCAGGAACGACTTACAGCGACGGTAAAGGTAGTGACCGGCTTGCCGGATGGGGTGTAACGCATCTCCGGGTCGCGGCCGAGGTGGCCGATGATCATGACTTTGTTCAAGCCTCGGGTCATTTCTTCCTCCTTGGGGAATACCGATTATCACTAAAAACTAGGCTACGCTAGTGAGCATGTGGCGCATGACCGTTTCGAGGAAGCGCAGATTGCGTTCCAGGTCAGCGGTGGCCTTGGTGGGCATGCTGATGTTCAGCAGAACGTACTGACCATCGCGCTGCTTGCGAATGGTGTACGCCATGCGGCGCTTGCCCCACATGTCCACTTTATCCACAGTTCCGCCGGCATCGCTGACCCAGCCTTTTACGCGGTCAAGGGCGCCATTAACGGCGGTTTCATCCAAATCGGGTTGGAGAATGCAAACCAATTCATATTTACGCATGGGGAAAAACCTCCTTTCCATGGGATTAGCTCCAGTTCGTTGCCGTAGGCAAGCCGGGAGCGGAAGGAGACACAGGTTGTGTCTTGAGCGGGCGGTAGTTTACCACAGAACCTGGTTTTCTGGGAGAAAACAGGCTGTTTAGCGCACGTAGATCGGGTTGCTGAAGATCCATCCGCGACGTGCCCCGAGGAATTGACGATACGCCTCGACTCGATACACTCCCGCTTCGACAGCCGAGTGGACAAAGTTCCGCGTCCGCTTCCACTTCTGAACGGGATGGCCGTTGCGCAGCAAGCGCACCTCTGTCTCTTGCGGAAATTTAGCCTGCAGGGTCACGCCTACATCGAGCGGAATTTCCTCACCCATCGTGGCTTGTTGTTCGCGTCCTTGCGCTGAGAAGCGAAATCCGCTCGTGGGCGCGATCAGGTCATATCCGATCCAGCCGCGTCCCAGACTCAGGGATTCGAGAACCAACTTCGCGTCTTGTGTCGAGTCGCCGCTGAGCGGAGATGGGAGGAGTAGGTGGGTGTTCAGGGCGGCGAAATGAAAGTCGTATGGGAACAGGATCTTCGTAAGCGGGCCAAGGTGATACGGCCAGGCGTGTGCATCGGAGCCTCCGATGGCGGCCACTCGCTTTCCGCTGGCAAGCAGCTCGTCCCATTTGGGGAGTGTGCCAGCGATGGGACCTCGCCCATAAAATTGCGGGAAGTAGGCATGAAAAATCGCTGAGGGCCAGTTGCCGATCACGTTTTTAAATTCGCTGAAATGATTCCAGAGCTCAATACCCTGATAGCCCTGTACGCTCCAGTCCACCCAGTCAATATTGGTTTCGTTGAAGAGCGGAGCTTCCGGGTCGTAGGGGTGAGCCAGGAAGCAAATCCCGCCGGCATCCCGCACTGCATTGATGAGCGCCTGTGGGTTTTCCGCCAGAGTGGCCAGCTCGCGGTCTGCTCCGAAGACTAACAGGTGATTCCGTTGCGGATCACGAGCCTGATCGTGCACCTCCTCGCCGATCAGCATCAGCACGCGCTTGCCGCCATCGCGGTGGTAGCCCTCGAACTCCTTAACAAGGATGTTGTGATCGGTAACAATGACCACATCCAATCCGCTCCGCATGGCCGCAGCGGCGATGTCGCGGTGCAGGCCGCTCCCGTCGGAGTAGCGGGTGTGCATATGCAGGTTGACAGTGATTTCGTGCATGGAATCTCTCGTTTTTTCAGGGATGGGAACACTCATGCGCTTTTCAGAAAGTGGTTTGACGATTCGTTGTTTCCGCAAGTATAATTCCCCCCGCTAATTTGGCAGGAGGCTTAAACACATGACTGTAACATTTCTACAAGGCGCGCTGATTTTAGTCGCTATTCTCTTGATCGTGAGTGTGATCTTGCAGAGCAAGGGTGCGGGGCTTGGCGGCTTGACCGGCGCTGATACCGGCGGTGTATACACTGCTCGCCGCGGCATCGAAAAGACACTCTTCCGCGCGACGATCCTGTTGAGCGTATTGTTCTTCGGGCTGGCGATCGCGTTGATGGTTGTATCCTAATCCATCCTTTCAACTATTGGAAAGGTCGCCCTGCCTGTCTGGCTGGTTGAGCCCGGCCCGGGCGGGCGGCCTTTCTCTATTATGCAGATGAGACGATTACGCTGGCAGATCCTGGTTGTTGTTGTCACCCTGGTGTTGGTGGGGATTCTTTTGCTTAGCCAGAAGCCGGTGGCAACCATCATCGAGTCGCAGCCTGCGCAGGGCGGTGTCTACACCGAAGCCTTGATCGGCGGCATGGGCCGGCTCAATCCCCTCCTTGATTGGAACAATTCACCTGATCGCGATGTGGACCGCCTGCTTTACAGCGGCCTGATGCGTTACGATTCGCGCGGCTTCCCCGAACCCGACCTCGCCGAATCTTGGGGCGCAACCGAAGACGGCACCATCTATAATTTCACCATTCGCCCGAATGCGGTATGGCATGACGGCCAGCCTGTCACCAGTGATGATGTGATTTTCACTGTCAATCTGATCAAGAGCCCCGCTTCGTTCTATCCCCAGGACATCAAATCTCTCTGGGCGAATGTCGAAGTGGTCCGCCTCAATGACAAGAATCTGCAGTTCAAGATCACCGAGCCCTACGCGCCATTCCTCGATTATCTGACCTTCGGGGTTTTACCAAAACATCTGCTGGATGGCATTCCACTCGATCAGCTTTTGAATGCCGAGTTTAATTTAAAACCGGTCGGCAGCGGACCATATAAATTCGACCAGCTTCTTGTCGAGGGCGGTCAGGTTACCGGCGTGGTGCTGGTGCGTTTTGAGCAATATTACGGCAGACAGCCGTTCATTGACCAGGTGGTTTTCAAATACTACCCCACCTCAGCCGCTGCACTGGATGCATATACTTCCGGCGAAGTGGCTGGTATCGGTCAAATTACGCCCGATGTTTTGACCCAGGCGCTTGAGAATCCCGAATTATCGGTTTACACCAGCCGTATGCCGCAAATGGGATTTGTTCTATTCAATCTTAATAATCCCGAAGTGCCTTTCTTGCAGGATGCCAAAGTGCGTCATGCATTGTTGCTCGGCTTAAACCGCCAGCGCTTGATCGACACGTTCCTGCAAGGACAGGCGATCCGTGCGGATGGTCCCATCCTGCCCGGGTCGTGGGCACATTTCGATGGCGTTCCCCGGCTGGACTATGATCCGGATGCGGCCATTGCGGAGTTGAAGTTGCTCGGATACTCCCTGCCGTCCGATGGCAGTGCTGTCCGCGCAAAAGATAGCGTACGCTTGTCGTTCTCACTGGTTCATCCAGACGATGCCTTGCACACCCAGATGGCGCAGTCCATTCAAGCGAATTGGGCGGCCATTGGTGTTGAAGTGAACTTGATCCCTGCACCGTACGATCAAGTCATCAATAATTTCCTCACCCCACGCACCTATCAAGCTGCGCTGGTGGAATTGGCCTACCCGCGGACCCCAGATCCCGACCCGTATCCATTCTGGCATCAGGCCGAGGCGACTGGTGGACAGAATTACTCGCAATGGGATAACCGCACCGCCTCGGAATATCTCGAGCAGGCGCGCGTCACCACGGACTTCAGTTTGCGTGCCCGTCTCTATCGTAATTTCCAGGTCATCTTTGGGCGCGAACTTCCGGCCCTGCCGTTGTATGTGCCGGTCTATTCGTATGCTGTCAACTCGCAGGTGCAAGGTGTGCAATTGCCGCCGCTTTTCGACCCCAGTGACCGTTTTTCTTTGATTACCCAATGGTTCCTTGTCACCCGGCGTGCCTTGGAGCAAACGCCAACCCCGGCTCCATAACATGAGCACACCCGCAGCAGACCGCGCCTACTACGAAAACGGCATCGAGGAGTTGGAGCGCTATCTCCTCTCGAATGAGTTATACTGGCCTTGCCGTGCTCGCACACCAGATCTGACGCAGCTAACCCCGGGCGGTTTGCTTCTCGTCCGCGCACGAATGCGTGGATGGAAGGTGACCGGCCTTGAATCGTATGATGCCCGCCTGGACGAGATCCGCTCGGCGTGGCGTTCGGCCTGGGATGGAAAGACCCGCCGCGAGGTCCATGCGAGAAGCGAGTTGTGGCGGGAGTTTATCTCCGGCTATCACAGCGACCCGCTCGGGACAGCCCGCCTGTATTCACAGCATGTCCGCCAGCGAGCCATCCTGACCTTGCTCGGCGAAATGTCGGATCCGATGGACGGGTTGCTGAAAGAGATCTTCCACCCCGGCGCATTTCTTTGGGATGCGGCGATGCAAGATGGTTTTTCGAAAAATGATTTTTGGTTTTTGTATGGAAGTTTGAGCAACGAGGGATCATGACCGAAATGCAGAATGCGATCGAGTACGTCCGCCAGAACCGCGAAAACTTTCTGGCCGAATTGAAGGAATTTGTTGCCATGCCGTCCGTTTCGACCAGCGACGAGCATAAGGCCGATGTGCAGCGGACCGCCGAATGGGTGGCCGCTCATTTGCTTTCCATCGGCATGACGCGCGCCGAAGTAATGCCGACTGCCGGACATCCGGTAGTCTACGGTGAATGGCTCGGTGCCGGCAAGAATGCTCCGACGGTCTTGATCTACGGGCATTATGATGTCCAGCCCGTGGACCCGATCGAATTGTGGACCAGCGATCCTTTCAAAGCCGAACTGCGTGGTGACTATTTCTTTGGCCGCGGGACTTCGGATATGAAGGGTCAGGTGATGGCTTCGATGAAAGCGGTCGAGGCAATTGTCCGCAATGGCGGCCTGCCTGTGAATATCAAGTGGCTGATCGAAGGCGAAGAAGAGATCGGCTCGAAGAATTTGGGCGCTTTCATTCAACAGCACACTGACCTGTTGCGGGCGGATGTCTGCCTTAACCCGGACGCCGGCATGATGTCGGCAGATCTTCCCACCATCACCTACGGCTTGCGCGGACTCTGCTACATGGAGTTGCGTGTTTACGGGCCTTCGAAAGATTTGCACTCAGGCTTGTATGGCGGCATGGTGCATAACCCGGCTCAGGTGCTCACTGAGTTGGTGGCGGGCATGCACGATAAGAACGGCAAGGTTACACTGCCGGGCTTTTACGATAGCGTACGCAAGTTGACCAAGCAGGAACGCGCGGCGTTTGCGCGCCTGCCGATCACAAAGAAGGAATTACTCGAGCAGACCGGCGTGAAGGATCTTTGGGGTGAACCTTCGTTCATCCCTGCTGAGCGCGTTGGCGCCCGCCCGACCCTTGAGGTGAATGGCCTGCTCTCCGGCTGGACCGGCAAGGGCAGCAAGACCGTTTTGCCTGCGTATGCCATGGCCAAGATCTCCTGCCGCCTCGTGCCCGATCAAACTCCGGAGCAAGTGGTTAAGCAGATGAAGGCCTACCTGAAAGCCAAAGCCCCCAAAACTGTCCGCTGGGAAGTGGAGGAGCTGACCCACTCCGGTTGGGCGATCACGGACTTGAACAGCAAGGGCGTGCAAGCCATGGCTCATGCTCTCGAAACCGTATGGGGCAAGAAGACTCTTTTCCGCCGTGAAGGTGGTTCGATCGGTGTGGTTGTTCATCTCCAGCAATATGCGGGCGTTGAGTCTGTGTTGACTGGTTTCGGTCTCCCGGATGATGATATCCACTCGCCGAATGAACGCATGCATGTCCCCACCTGGCACAAGGGTATTGAGTCTCTGGTGCATTTCTTCTACAACATGAAGTAGGATCTGTTTTACATCATTCGCCACAGAGTAACCGGAGAAAAATCCGCGTACTCTGTGGCGCTTTTTTAGGAAAACCCAATGGCAGAAGATCGAATCATCTCTTATGGCGGACAGGCTGTGATCGAAGGCGTTTTGATGCGCGGGCAGAAAGCCTTTGCGATCGCCATGCGCGCGCCCGATGGCAACATTGTCATCCAGACCGAACAACTTGCGAAGGTCTATCGCTCCGGCATCACGAAGCTGCCGTTCCTGCGCGGCGTGATCCTGCTTTGGGACGCGCTCGGACTGGGGATGCGCGCCTTGACCATCTCTGCCAACACGCAGACCGGTGAGGATGAAAAGCTGGAAGGCGCTTCGCTCTACCTCACAATTGGTACGTCCCTTGTAATAGGGATCGGACTGTTCTTTCTTTTCCCTGCCGCTGTTGGCGGATGGGTGGAGCATCTTCTGGCTCCTTCCGGCGGAGGCGGTGTTCAGCCCTCGCCATCCTTCTCCCCGCTCCTCGCCTCCAGCGGACTTTGGATTGGCAACCTGCTTGAAGGCGTGCTTCGTTTGGTTCTTCTGGTCGGCTACATTTGGGCCATCGGTTTTATGCCCGACGTAAAACGTCTTTTTGGCTATCATGGCGCGGAACACAAGACTATCAACGCCTTCGAAGCAGGTGCCGAATTGACTCCCGAATCGGTCGCGAAGTTTCCTCTCCAACACGCGCGTTGTGGGACAGCTTTCATGCTCACGCTCGTCCTGCTTTCCATTTTGGTTTTTACCGCTCTCGGACCATTACCCATCTTTTGGCGCCTTGCCAGCCGCGTGCTGTTCATTCCCATCCTTGCCGGCGTGGCCGTGGAATATATCCGCTGGACGGCGAACCATCTCAACAACCGCATCGTGCAATGGATGATCAAGCCCAACCTCGCACTTCAATCTCTGACCACGCGCGAACCGGATATGCAGATGCTCGAAGTGGCGATTGCCTCCTTCCAGTCCATGCGCAAGGCCGAGCAGGAAAGTCCCGCTTGATTTTCTAAATGGCATATTAGAGTTTCCTGTTTTTCCCGCGCGGACAACGTCCGCGCGGGATTTTTTTACATCCGGTTAACCCTCGCTTGCTAGAATGACCTGATGAAAACCAGCCAACGTAAAAAAAGAATCTGGCTCAGCCTGCTGATCGCTTTTGTGATCCTCGCCGGTGTGTTGTTGCTATATTATCGCGGACGTCCGCTCCCAGTGCCAATGAAAGACACTCTCTTTCCGGGTGTGGAGTACCAGCGTATTGTGCGACTTTCCCCGCGCCCGCTCCTGATCCATGTTCTCAAAGTCAACGTGAAGACAAAAAAACTGCAATTCATGGTCA
>CAYNQA010000097.1:0-10065 GCA_964399225.1 uncultured Anaerolineaceae bacterium | reverse complement strand
CGGTGGAGGAAGCGCTGCCCCCGGCGTCGTAATCGCCCGCTGTGTTAGAATCCCGCCTGCTCCGGTGAAACCGGGGCAGGCGTTTTTATTATTTCTTCGGAATGCAAAGTCTCCAGACTTTGCAATGTAACGACTGGAGTCGTTGCACTCCGTTTTTACGAGAGGTTCCATGTCCCCCAAAAAAGATCAACTAAACACACCGATCCACAATACTCCGCCGCCGCTGATTCGTATTTCGGGTACACATCGCGAGATGGGACGTCAGTTTGGCGAGGCTGCAAAGAAGCAGATCGCGCACAGCATCGATAATGCGCGTGACCTGTTGGAGCAGGCCTATGCCGAGTTGGCGCTCACATGGGAGGGCGCGCAGATTCAGGCGCGCAAGTTCATCCCGTTCGCGCAGGAGCGTTATCCGCAATACATGGATGAGATGACCGGTATGGCCGAGGGCGCGGGCGTGAATTTTGATGAGTTGGCTGTTCTTCACGCGATGGAAGCCGTGACGATGGATGCGTTACACCTCTCACGTTGTACAAGTATTGCCGTGAACGAACAACGCACTGCGGATGGTCACGTGCTGGGGGCGCACAACGAAGATTGGCTGCCCGAGGATGAGGATGATGTGTTGGTGGTCCATGCCACCCCAAAGGAAGATCCCCCGTATCTTGCCATGACGTATGGCGGGCTGCTGCCCAATGTGGGATTCAACGCTTATGGCATTGCGCAGTTTTGCGACTCGGTCTATCCCAACGATTCGCGCATCGGCATTCCGCGCATTTTGGTATCGCGGGCGGTGCTGGCGGCCAAAACGCCCGGCGACGCGATCCGCTCCACGTTGGTGCCGCATCGTGCGGCGGGCTACAACCACCTCATCGTCCACGAGAGCGGCGAGATCTACAGCGTGGAAGTGTCGGCGCGTAAGTTTGCCATCCTTTATGGTGAGGATGGTTACATGGTCCACACGAATCATTTCCTGAACGAGACGATGAAGACCATCGAAAAGGACCCCGAGGAATTGATCTCTTCGCGTGTGCGTTACTTCCGCGCGTTGCGGCAGGTGAAGCACGAGGAGAGTCACACCATCAAGACGCTGCAGGCCATCCAGCGCGACCATGTCAATTTCCCCAACTCGATCTGCAACCACGCCATTGACATGAAAGCCCCGCTCGACCGCGAGAAGACCATCAACGCGCTCATCATCGATCTGACCGCGCGCGAGATGCACATTGCCTGGGGCAACCCGTGCAAGAATTCGTATCACACGTATCACCTGGATGCGTAAACGAAAGGACGGCCACTTCCAAAGTGACCGTCCTTTTTTTATTGGCTTGCCCTTCGGTATTCCAGCCAGAGCCACAAGAAATACCCCGCTCCCATCAAAATACTCCATGTGGCCAGCACTTGTAACCGCAAGCCCGGAAAGATCCCCAGCCATTCCAGTCCATAATAAAAGCGTGTGGGGGTGAAGGCTACCCACATGACAACGAACACCCAAAATACGTGATAGGCACTAGGCAGTTCCGAGAACTTCAAGGGCAGGAAATATTGTCTCCACGAGAGATGCCCGCCGCCCGTCATGGCCTTTATGAAGTCGAACCACGAACGAGCAATGTTTTTTGCGGATGCAACCATCTCTGCACGGTGACGCAGGAAGGCCGCCCACATCAAACAAGTCACAGACACGAGGAGGAACTGGGCGGTTACACCATAGCCGTAAACAAAAGGCAAGGTCTGGCCGGAATCGAGCAATGCTCTCGCAACCGGGTTCGCTTCCCGGTCGAGGGATGGTGATTTTATGACCGTTACGATCATGTCGAATGCGGCGCCGCCGATGATGAAGAACACGCCTGTTAGAAAAGCGGCCGTGGAAATGCGGCCTGTGCCGATGGCGTATAACCGCATTGTCAAATGGAAAAGATAATACAGGGTGAGAAGGATCAGATAAGCAAAGGGGAAGCGCAGCCACGGCACCCAGTCTGTGTAGTACACAAAAAAGACCAGCGCGATCAGGGTCAATGTGCCGACCAGCCATTGCTTTGTCAGCGGGTTCGAGCGTTCGATGATGTTTGGCATGGTGATGGAAGTAGGTCAGGCCCCGTAAAGATGATGCGCTTGAATGTACTCGTATACGGCCGGCGTCAGGAAGTAGCGATATTCCTGTCCCTCGGCGATGCGTCGGCGGATCTCGCGTGATGAGATCTGGAGCAGGGGAGTCTGCACAAAGCGGACCTTGCCTTTGAGGTTTGGTATGGCAGCTTCGAGCACCCCCATTTGAATGAACTCCCCGGGGCGTTGCATCACGCCGATCTCCTGGCAGGCCGACACGAGATCGACTGGATGATGCCACGTGGAAATTCCACGCAGTGAGTCCGCGCCGAGCAATAGGACTAGATCGGCAGATGGGTTTTGGTCTCGCAGGATATGCAGGGTGTCCACGGTGTATTGCGGAGCAGGGCGTTCAAATTCCAGCGTGGAAAGCTCGAAACGAGGCACGTCGCGAATGGCGGCCTGCACCATCTCGAGACGGTGAGCCACCGATGTAATGAGTTGGTTTTGTTTGTGCGGGGAACTGGGGGTGAGCATCCACAGCAGCCTGGTGAGTTTCAACTGCTGGAGCGCCTCGCTCGCGAGGATCATGTGGCCGAGATGAGGCGGATCGAATGTTCCGCCGAAGATGCCGATGCGTTGGGGCATGTGTAAAGTATAACGTATGTCCCGTATTTTCTACCGTCGGTCTGATATACTTGCGCCGAGGTTTTAATGTCGAATCAGGAACAAGATTCCATCGAGAGATTGATCGAGGCTGCACGTGCTGTTTCGGCGGGCGAATACCGCCATGAACTGCTCGCCGACCTGATCTCTGCGCAGGAGGATGTGGGCAACCTGGCGCGTGTCTTTGATTCGATGGCCAACAAGGTTGCCGCTCGCGACCGGCAGTTGAAAATGCTGCGGGTGGTGATCCCCACCGGCGTGGCGCTTTCTGCTGAGAAGAATTTCAACCGCCTGCTCGAAACAGTGGTGATGGAAGCACAAAAATTGACGCGGGCAGACGGCGGCACACTCTACCTCCTTGAAGGCGATCATCTCAAGTTCGTCATACTTCGTAATACATCACTCGGGGTCAAGATGGGCGGCAGTGGTTCGCCAATTGCTTTTAATCCCATCCCGCTCCAGCTTGCCGACGGCCAGCCAAACGAGACCAACGTGGCATCCTATGTTGCCATCAAGCATGCCCGCATAAATATATCTGATGCATATCAAGCCGAAGGCTTCGACTTTTCCGGTACCAAGGCGTTTGATGCGCGCACCGGCTACCGCTCCAAATCCTTTTTGACCATTCCTCTCGAAGGCAAGGAAAATCAGATTATCGGCGTCCTGCAGTTGATCAATGCGCAGGATGAAGAAGGCAATATCATTTCCTTCTCTTCCGATGATGTGCTGGAGGCTCTAGTCATGTTGGCCTCGGCTGCCCTCGATGGTTATATCCGCGAGGAAAAGCTTCGTCAGGAGATCGCTCAGTTGCGCATTGAGATCGACCAATCCCGGCGCGCTACTCAGGTGTCGGAGATCACAGATACACAATATTTCCAGAAATTGCAGATTCAGGCGCGCGAATTGCGCAAGAAGAGGGACTAGCCTGCTTTGCATTTCTGTCAGACAAGCCCGTTTTTCACACCGTTTTCCACTAATTAAACAGACCCATATTGTGTTTCAAGGCTGTTCGTTATCAGCCTCTTTCCGCCTGTACACACGGCGGCCCTGGAGATATATGAATTTTCGTCACCTTGTTTTCTGTTTTACGCTGACCATCGTTTCCCTTTCCGCTTGCGGACCGATGGATCTTTCCGGGGCGGCGGGCGTTCCCGCGTCCACGGCCGAATCCACTCCGACGTCCACGCCTGAGGCGCCTGCGATCGTTGCGGAAAGCCCCACCGCCACGCTTCTGCCGCCGCCCGCCGGGCGTATCGTCTTCCTATCTGATCGGGGCGGTCAGCGTAATCTCTTTTCGATGGATCCGTTCGGGGGAAATCTGATGCGCCTGATCGATATGCCGATCGAAGGCATGCCCCGCTGGTCTGCTGATGGCGGGCGTGTGGCATTCGTTTCCACCGTCAACAACAACACCGATATTTATGTGGCCAATGCCGATGGAAGCGGAATCGTGCGTATCACCGAAGACCCCGCAAAAGATTCTGCGCCTGCCTGGTCGCCGGATGGGAACCGTCTGGCCTTTGAATCTTATCGCGATGGCAGTTTTGACATTTTTGTGGCCAATGCCGATGGAAGCGGACTCACGCGTCTTACCGACGATGCAGCGGGTGACAGCAACCCGCAATGGTCGCCCTCGGGTGATGTGATCGCGTTCGTAAGCACTCGTAACGGAAACTCCGACATCCTGCTGATTCACCCGGACGGCAGCGGCCTGACCAGCCTCACTAACGACCCGCCTCCCACCTCGGACCCAGTCTGGTCACCGCGTGGAGACCGGATCGCCTACCGCACTTCATCCACAGACGATACACATCAGGTCTGTGTTATCAATGCAGACGGTTCGAATCCGCTCTGTTTAACTGAGTTTGCCAAGGCAGGCATTCCATCCTGGTCACCAGACGGGACAGGGTTGGCCTTTCTTGCAACCCGCAATGGCGCGGCTTTCATTGATATTCTGCGGGTCGATACCCGCGAGGTCACCAGCCTGCCTCTCAACGTGGAGCCGCGCAGCGACCCATACTTCTCATCTGATGGATCGTACCTTGTCTTTCAAGTGAATTTCAACGGGGACATGGAAATTTTCATGATTACGATCCCCACCGGTGACCTTCTTCAACTGACATCTTCGCCCGGTTTCGACGGTAATCCTTCCTGGCAGCGTTAGTTGTTATCATGAATCAAAACGAGCCGCGTTACGCGGCTCGTTTTGATTCTATCTGGGGCGTTTACTTGAACAGATATTCGAGCATCACGGTGGCAACCGCTCCGCCCCAATAATTGGCATTCGGGGCAAGGGTGACGCCGGTGTCAGTCCACTCGGTGAGCTGGTAGGGGCCGGTGCCCGCAGAAGTGCCAAGCTGTGTGCCAAAGTAATCCGTGCTGAAAGCTGACGGACTGACGATGAAGAAGGCTGGGTTGTTCAACTTGGCGAGGAAGAGGTTGTCGGGGCGGGTGAGGTGGATCAATACAGTGCGCTCATCCACTTTTTCCGCGCCATCAAAGACCGACTTGGGCTGGCCGTTCTCATCGGTCTCGCCTTTGAATCCGCCAAAGATCGAACTCCAGGCCGCAAAGTCGCCGGAGTGGCCGGGTGCTTCGGGGTCGAACCAGCGGTTGAAGTTGGCTACGACTGCATCCGCATTGAGGGGCGAGCCATCGTGGAAGGAGACGCCGGGGCGCAGGACAAGGATGTAGTCCAGTCCATCATCGGCCACAGTGTATGACTCGACGAGCGCTGGGACGATCTGATCTGCCTCGACGCGGAAGAGGCCTTCGTACATGGATTGGATGAGCAGCAGCGAGTCTGCATCGGTGGCATTGGCCGGGTCGAGCAGGATGTCTTTCGAGATGGACATGTCGACTGGTTCTGCCGGTGCAGCGGTGGTCGCTTCGGGTTCAACGGGGGCGGCAACCGGTTCCTCGGTGGCGCCCGCTCCGCCCGTCCCGCCGGAAGCGCATGCACTAAGCAACAGGGCAGACAGGGTCAACATTATGAGTAAAAGACGGGTTGGTTTTGTGGATTGGTTCATGGGTTCCTCTCTTGGTTGGTGAAAAAATTTTGGTTGTGTCCTGCACAGGCTCACAGTATAATCATCCAATGCTGCCTTCAACATCTCCCTTGGATGATATCGAAAGCCGCTTGCGGACTTTGCTCCCTGCAGACTTGTACGTTTCTGCGTGGGTCGATCCATCGCCTACAACGCTGGAAAAGGTCTTTGAGCATTTGCGTACCCTTCAGCGCATTCTGCATGATTATTCATCGAGGCAGATTTCAGAAAACCCGCCCCAACCCGGCGACGTTCGTTTTGAGTGGCGCAAGGGCTCGCTGATGTTCACCGACATGTCTGGCTTCACGAAGCTGATGGAGGCGAACGCCGCGCATGGCAAGCAGGGGGCTCAGAATCTTTTGAAGGTGCTCAACGATTATTTTGCCACGATGATCGAGATCATCAGCAAATCGGGCGGGGACTTGCAGGAATTCACCGGCGATGCATTGTTGGTGCTCTTTCCGGCAGACGAGAAACAAAGCGATACGACCCGGGCGGTCAAGGCTGGATTGCGCATGCAGCGTGCGATGAAGCGGTTCCTGGATATCGACACGCCGCAGGGACTTTTGCACCTGGGCATGCGCGTGGGTATTCACAGCGGGCGGTTTCTCATGGCCGATATCGGCACACCCCGCCGCATGGAGCATGTGCTGCTCGGGGCGGCGGTACAACAGGCCAAATTCACTGAAAGCAACGGAATGGTCGGGCGGGTCTGCCTCTCTGACCGTGCTCATGCTCGTGTGAACGATGATTTTATTTTCGAGGACGGCAAGCCCGGTTACCACTTGGTCGTAGATAATCTGACCGAGGAGCAGTTGGGTGAGTACGAGATCATGCCTCGCCGCCGTATGGCCAGTTCCTTGCTCTTCGAACGCAGCGTGGCTGGAATGATGAGCGAGATCCATGGTTCGATCAAATCCATTGAACCGTTGGCGAGTTTCCTGCCGCAACCGGTCATGAACCTGTTGGTGGAAAGCGCCTCCGACCGCCGCATCCCGCCGGACTTTCCGGAGCCGACAGTGATGTTCGTCAACTTTATCGGCCTGCCAGAACTGGTGGACCGTGTGCTGCCTGGCGAGGAACTCAAGGTGGTGACAAGTTTCTCGCGTGCCTTTGCCCGTATCAATGCAGCCGTGGAGGCGCGGGGCGGGATGCTCAAGAAGGTCACCTATCACCTTTCGGGATCCGACATGGTGATCTACTTTGGCGTACCCACGGCGCACACGAATGATCCGGTGCGGGCTGCGCACGCTGCGCTGGCGATCCGCGACATCATCACTGATATCAAGCCGCCAACTGTAGGCGCCGGCCAGCCCGATATTCGTTGTCAGATCGGCATTTCGGTCGGGCCGACCTTCGTGGCCGAGATTGGCGAGCCGCGTGGAAGACGTGAATTTAATGTGCTGGGCGATACAGTCAACACAACAGCCCGTTTGATGGATCGCGCTGACAAGAATCAGATCCTGGTCAGCGGGCGGGTTTATGAGACGATCGCGCCTTACTTCAAGTGTAACGCGCTCGAGCCGGTTTCTCTAAAAGGCAAGAGCGCGCCGCTCCCGATCTACGAATTGATCGGCATCAAGGAATGACCTGCAGGCCGGAGATGTAATGCTCCGGCCTATTTTTTTAACTTCTCGTCGAGCGAAGCCCAAATTCCGCTTGCGATCGTGCTGCCAGCTTTCGGGCGCAGGTTTACTTTATAGATGGCCTTTTCACCCTGTCCGAGGCGGGTGAGCCATGCCTGCTCGTACAATGTGTCGAGGGCTTTGTTCAGTTCGCCGCGTGAAAGTCGCTCAGCCTCGGGCATTTCATCCATTGCAGTGCATAATTGGGGATAGCTGAGTTGCAAGCGACGGAGCATGAGGCGCATGATCTTACGCAAGGCAGGGGGCAGGTCGGCCAGGTCGAGGGCGGTGATACCGCCTTCTTTTTGTTTATCTTCGATCTTGTTCTGTAACCGGTCAAATACGCCAGCCATATGTGCCTCCTCGTTAATAAAGTTCCGGCATGGAAATCGGCTCAGGCTGGGGTTCACATTCCCCGCACCAGATCACATTGGCAACGGCCAGTCCTTTGGGCGTGTTATTCTCGCCGACGAATAACGCGATGAACGTGGACATGGGCTTATAGTGTTCTTTGCAGACGAAACGTCCGCAGAACGCACAGGATGCGCTGGGCGCTTCGTCACAATACCAGCATTTCATGCTGCCTCCTACTTGACCGCCAAAATGGCCTGGGCCACTTTGCGGAGTTCCATTGACCACGGATGCATTGGATTGGCGAGGGAGAAGAGGTCTTTGCTTGCGTTGTCAGCCAGCTCGAAGTTCAATGGCAGGATGCCGGTCAGCGGTGCGCCGTATGTCCTTTCGATCTGGTTCTTCAGGTCCACATAGTCGTATTTTTCGGGGACAGCCTTGTTGACCATCAGGAGAAGGTTGGTCACATCGAGACTGCGCGCGATGTCCACGGTGACAGCTGTGCCTTGGAAATCCTGCTGGTCGGGGCGCAGGATGATGAGGAGTACATCGGAGATGGCGATGGAGAGCAGGGTTTCTTCGTTCAAGCCCGGATGCGTGTCGATAAATAGGTAATCCAAATCGAGATCGTTGATCAGGGTCTGCAAGCCTTCGTTCAAGCGGCCGACATCGTAGCCTTCGCGCAGCACGCGGCTGATCTCGCGCCCGCGGATGCTGGAGGGGATGAGCCACAAATTCATGCCGGCCAGTTGCGAACGTCCTTCTGCGTTCGTGGCATGTTCACCGATATTGTAGGCCACTTCCTTGATCTCGCACGCTCCGTGCAGATAATCGTTCAGGGTTTTGCCCATTGTGGTTTCATCGAGGCCGAACAGCACGTGGATACCCGGCGATTGAATATCGGTATCCACTACAGCCACACGCTTACCGGCCAATGCAGCCTGTGCCGAAAGGTTGGCGGTGGTATTCGACTTGCCGGTCCCGCCCCGGAAGGAATGGATCGAAACGATTTTGCCCATTATTATCTCTCCTGTCAGGATTTGTTATCGCTGCGTTGTTGGCGGATCTGCTGCGCCTGTAGTTTGAGATTGGCGTAGAAATCCGTTTGGGTCAGTTCTTCGAATTCCTGGCGACGCTTGTTTTCATCAATCGCCAGGGATAGCTTTTCAACCTGTTTCTTCAGATTCTCTTCGCGTTCCTGCACGCCTTTGACCATGTGGAAGAATGCGGCAAGCATCTGGTTGGCTTTTTCTTCATCCGATGTGGATGCGCCTTCCGGGATCGCCTGGATCTGGTCCATGAAAGAGTAATCGCCCTCGGCGATTTTCTTGCTCCATTCGATCATCTTTTGGAAGTACATGCCCGAAAAGCGCAGCCGTGATGACATGCTGCGGATCAGGACTGTAGCGACATCGACACTCTGGTTCAATAATTGCAGGAATGCATCGCGTTTGAGTTCAAGCACCTCGGCCTGCGATATGGCGACCACACCGGCTGAACGGGGTTCGTTATCCAGCATGGACATTTCGCCGATCGACTCGCCCGGCCCGCATTGGTTGAGGACGAGCTCGTTGCCTTTTTTGTCCTGCCGGGTGATCTTTACCCAACCCTGGTCGATGATGTATAGGGCATCACCCTGATCGCCAACTTGAAACAGAGTTTCGCCGGGCGCCAATGTAATGTGCCGCAGTTTTGTTGCCAGGGCATTCAGTACATCGTCTGGCAGGCCTTGGAAGAGGAAGGCTTTCTTCAATCGAGCAACATCGTTATTCACACACCCTCCGTTTTCGATTCGGTCTGATCCGTTTTCTTGTTAAGTGTGCTCCATAGACCGGTGCCGGCTTTTTCCTTCGGCGCGACGGGGATGGATGCCATCTTGTCCCACCAGGGCTGTCCTTCCTCGGGGAACATGCCTCGCAGTTGCAGCATGCAGTACCAACCAAGCTGGTTTCGGTACGAGTCCATCTTGGCACGCAAATCATTTACCTGGGTTTCTGCCGCGCGGCGCATTTTTTCATCCTGGTGTTTTTCAGCGGTGCGCCGGTGGATGCCCATTTGTGCCTGCATCAACAACATTTCGCGCGCCAGCGCCGCTTTATGCGGGCCGAACCGTTTTGCGAAAGGGGCGAGCAGGGTGTCCACTTTTTCGAACTGGTTCACAATGGAGGCTTCGTTCGCAGTGACACGCTTCTCTTCTTTGAGTTCTTCGTTTACCCAGTTCTTCAAGTCGTTCATGCCGCGCATGATGCTGTAAACGATCAGTCCGCCGCCCGAAAGGCCCACTACAAAGGCGAGGAACATGGGAGCGCCGCGACTGACCAGGTTGTTGA